>JBAXKR010000019.1:0-12455 GCA_037135235.1 bacterium
CTTATTCCAACATAATAATCACCATCGGTAAGTTGTGTTGTATCAAAACTTAAAACAGTGCTGTTATTTACATTACCTCTTGCTGATCTTTGTAGAATTACTGAGCTATCTGATGCTCTAAGAAAATACAAAGTATATATGTATATATTAGTATCTGATACTGTTCCATTAATTGAAATAGTTCCGTGAGCTTTCACATCTGAGAGTGCATTAATTGTAGCAACTGGGTAAGTTACATCAGTTGCTAAGAATGAAACACTCGAATTAGGAACTGCAACACTAGAAAGTGCATTTAATTTTCCATAACCAGATTTACTGTCAAAACCTACTGCATACCCAGCTCCTGTGTTAGTAATATCAGTAGCACTTGAAAGTAGAGCATATCTAATTTCTTTTGCTCCCCATGGTGAAACATCTAGTCTATGATAATCAGATAAAAGTGCAGCAACACCTGCAACATGTGGAGAAGCCATGGAAGTACCTTTCATTAATGCATATTGGTTACTCTTATATGTCGACACTATTGCTTCCTTTTGAGTTGCTCCTTGGTTAGATTGTCCACCTGGAGCTAATATATCCATTCTATTTCCATGGTTAGAAAAACTTGATAATGGATCATTTACATTAGTTACATAAGAAGCGCCAACATTTACAACATATGTAGCAGCTCCAGGATATGAATCAGAAGAATCTATATAGTCGTTTCCTGATGCCCCTATGACTATTGCATGATATGTTTTAAATGCTTCTTCTATACTATTATCTATTATTATTGAAGTTCCTCCACCACCCAAACTTACATTTATTACTTTAGCACCCATTACTGCTGCATAGTGAATTGCGAGAGCAACATCACTATCATATGCAAAGCCTGTAAGTGCGCTTACTACTTTAAGAGCCATTACCTTACATGTCCAACAAATACCGGCAACTCCAAGTGAGTTATTTGATCTTCCAGCTATAACTCCAGCAACATGAGTACCATGTCCATCTGAGTCAGTTACATTTGCATTGTTCGTATCTCCAATATTTGTATATGTTCCATTTCCGTTTGCATCAAAACTATCAGCAAAATTAAAGCCATTTACATCATCAATATATCCATTTCCATCATCATCAATTCCATTACCAGCAATTTCACCAGGATTTACCCAAAGATTAGCTGATAAATCAGAATGAGTAGTATCTATTCCAGTATCAATAACTGCAACTATTGTGTTACTTGAACCAGTAGTTGTTTTCCATGCAGATGCAGGAACTTCATCAGTTGGTAATAGATTAATATCTCTTAAGTTCCAACTATCTAGAAGCTGTCCTGGTAGAGCATAACTAGTTGAAGTGTTTGAATAGTAAGTATCATTCGGAGTTGTCTCTAGGTAACTCTTCCCATTTTCCCCAATAATATATTTTTCAATATTTTTTACATTTGAAATATCATCTTCAGATATTATAATAGGTTTTAAACTGTCAGCTTCGTTTATTTTCCCTACCGATTTTTCAGTTAAAACAACTAACTTTTCCTTTTCTGATAGTATGTCAGAACTTAATTTACTATTAGCATTGGCACTTAAGATAAGCTTATCTTTTCCAATTGAGATTAAAAACAAAAAGGAAGAAAGTAAAACAAAAATAAAAAGCAAGGAAGGTAATAGCCTACTAGTTTTAATATTTTTGATGAATAACATTTCAAATATATATTAACAAATATTAATGCTAACAACTACATATATGTTAAAATTGTTTGTTGCCAATGGAACTTGAAAGCATCTTTATACAAAATGAGGAGTTTAACAAACTCAAGAAATTAATTGATCAGGGTATAGACAAAGACTATCTGGTCATATCTGGCGTCCCTATTGCACTTAGAGAAACACTACTTAGTAAACTTAATGTTCAAACTGGCAAAAACTTCTGGTATTCAAATATATCTACAAAGGGAATTCAAAATCTTATTAAATCTGCGTACTATCTAGAAGAAAAACAGATAAGCTTTACTAGGCTTACAGATATTTTAGATAGATTTAAGTATTCAAGAGTAGTAAAGGCTTCAGAAATAGGGGAATTTAGTGTAAAAGGAGATACTATCTTTATTAAATCTTACGCTTACCCTATAGGGACTGTAATAGTAGCTACATTTTTTGGAGATAAACTCGAATCACTAGAGTTAGTAGATGAGATTGATCATACAAAAAAGACTAAAATAACTGGTTTTGTAGTATTTAGTAATGGAATACTCTTAGATAATATTGAAAGAAAAGCTATTTCATATTATGGAGATATTAAAAATTCAGAGTTAAATGACGTATTTGTAATATTTGCAGACTTACTTGAAACTGACATTATATTTGATTTTTCGTATCCCCCAATCTATTACAATCACATGGATTTGCTAACTAAGGATATATATAGATACCTTGAGAAATCATTTACTATATATTTTAGTTTACCTGAAAAAAAGATTGAAAAAGTCAAAGAACTACTAAATGAAAATCAAAAGAATAACAAAAACATAAAGTATATATCGAATAGTATTGCTAGTGGATTTGTGAGTAATTCTATGAAAGTGCTACTTCTTACTGAAAAAGAACTATTTGCAACACTTGACCTATCACTTAGTAAAGTTAAAAGTAAATCAAATAGCTTCTTTGATGAGAATGTTGTTCCAGGAGATTATGTAGTACACGAAGACTATGGAGTAGCAATCTATCAAGGTGTTTCAAGACCAAATGAATCAAAAGATGAATATCTTCTACTAGAATATGCAATGAAAGATAGATTATTCATTCCATTTTCTCAAGCAAATAGGATAACTAAATATATTGGAGAAGATGGAATAAAGCCACTGGTAACAAGACTTGGAAAAGGCGAATGGGCAACTGTCACAAAGAATATTAAAAAGTCTATTCAAATAATTGCAAAAGAATTACTAGAACATATGGCTATTCAAGAAATATCAAAAGCTAAAGTTATTAAGGAAGAATCAAAAGACTATTTTAATATGTGCGATGACTTTGAATTTGAATTAACCCCTGATCAAAAGCAATCTCTACTAGAAATATCTTCCGATTTAAGTCAAAGCAAACCTATGAATAGATTACTTGTAGGAGATGTTGGATTTGGAAAAACAGAAGTTGCACTTAGAGCGGCTTTCAAAGCTATTGAAGCAGGACTTCAAGTTGCAATACTTTGTCCCACTACAATTCTTTGTTATCAACACTATAGCCTTCTTCAAAAACGATTTTCGAAGTATGCAGTAAACGTAGGAATGCTTTCTAGTTTTAATACGACTAAAGAAAATACAGAAGTAGTAGAGAAAGTTAGAACTGGAAGTATTGATATTGTGGTTGGAACTCACAGATTATTATCAAAAGATATTAAAATAGAAAAATTAGGTCTATTAATTATTGATGAAGAACAAAGATTTGGGGTTAAACAAAAAGAGAAAATTAAAGCACTTAGATATGGTGTTCATGTACTTTCAATGAGTGCAACACCAATACCAAGAACATTATCATTAGCACTTTCTAAAATTCAAGCCTTAAGCATTATTAACACACCACCAGAAGGTAGAAAAGCAGTTATTACAAAAGTTGCAAAGCTAGACTGGGAAAAGATTTCAGAAGTAATTAAAACAGAGGTAAATAGAGGTGGTCAAGTATACTTTGTACATAACAGAGTAGTATCAATTGGAAATGTTAAAGCTAAACTTCAAGCAATGCTGCCAGATGTTAAATTTGGTTTAGCTCATGGACAAATGGTAAAGCACAAAAAGTCATCCAAAGACTTAATAGACATACTTGAAGAGAATAGTTTAAAACCTTCAACTCTAGAAAAAACAATTATCGATTTCTATTTTAAACGATTTGATGTGCTAATTTGTACAACAATTATTGAAAATGGTATTGATATGCCAAATGTAAATACAATAATTATTGATAAGGCACAAAACCTTGGCCTTTCTGAACTCTACCAACTAAGAGGAAGGGTTGGAAGATCTTCAAAACAAGCATACTGCTATGCTTTCTATGAAGGAATTAAAATAGAGGAAAAAGATATACAAAAAGAGGATATATATATTGAAGTACCAAAGGATGAAGATGAAAAAGCATATGTTAGAAGACTTAAAACATTAATGGAATCTCAAGAGTTAGGATCAGGATTTAAAGTTGCCACAAGAGATCTGCAAATACGAGGTGCAGGAAATATTTTAGGAAAAGAGCAATCAGGAAAAATTAACTTAATTGGTTACGGTCTATATATCACGTTACTTGAACAAGAGATCGAAAAACAAAGAAACTCTAAATTAATCATCTCTCCACTTGAATTTATTTAAGCATCAATTAAGGTGTAGGATTTTTGGTGATTAACCTTATCCTCAAGTATTATTTGAATAACTGCAACAACTGGAATTGTAATTAATGCTCCAGGAATTCCTGCAAGTTGGCTTCCAATTAATACTCCAATTAAAGTAAATATTGGGTTAATTCCAACTGCTTTTCTCATTATCATTGGTTGTATAAATATATTTTCTAATTGTTGATAAAGTCCATATGTAATTACATATGCGAGTACGAGTACAGGATTACCACCTGTACCAAGAGCAATTAATGCAGCTGAAGGAGTTAGTATTGCTGGACCTATTGTTGGGATAGCAACTAAAACTCCGGCAATAATTGCAATAAGGATAGAGAATTCAAAATTAAATAGAGAGAATAATGCCCAGTTAATTACTGCACTAAACAAACAAAGAAGTAATTGACCTCTAAGCCAATTCCCAAGTTTCTCTTGTACTCGTTTATATATATCTCTGATTCTATCTGCATTTTTACCTAGTAAGCTGATAATCATTACCTTTTCTTTTGATTCAACTCCTCTTTCAGAAAGTAAGTAACCAGATAGAACTATAATCATAAAGATATTAAATAGACTTCCAAATAGTGCTACAAAAATATTACCTATAACGATAATAATGTCACCAACACTTTGTCCTGCTACAGCAAAATTACTAATTAATGATGTAACCTCTTTTGTAGATAAATTTGAAATTAAAGTTTCAGTAATAGTTTTTAAATCAAGCTGATTCGAAAATGCAGGGAAAGTATTTTGAACAAATGTAAAGATAGCAGTTAAAATTGAAGGTAAATTAGTAATTAACTTTTGAACTTGATCAAATATTGGAACTGCTATTCCAAGAAGAATAACTATACCTATTATGAATAATATGAGATAAATAATAAATATTGATAATGATTTGGGAATTCTTTTCTTAATTAGAATGTCTAATATTGGACCTAATGCTGAAGCTAGAATAAAGGCAAGAAATGCTGTTATAAATATTTGATATAGTTTTATTCCAACAATAAATAAGCCAATAATTATTAAAGTCACTACAACTGTTTTTACTGTAAATTCAACTGATACTTTCTTTTCCATATCTTAATTATATCAAATAACTAATTAATCCTACAATTTCAAATTTTTCTTTGATTCTTCAAATTCTCTATTAATTTGTCTAAAGAATATAGTAGTAGCTAATATCTGAACAAGTAAGATACTTAAGCAAAAGCCTAGACTATTAAGCTCAAGTACAAAGTTAATGAAGACTATAAACCAAGCAAGCCAACTAAACGCTAACCAAATAGAACCTTCTAAATATATGTCAAAAGAAGTTTTAACTATCGTAAGTAAGTTATTTTCAGCAAGTTTTGTAAGTAGTCTTGGAGAGATATGCTCATTATGAAGAAATCTTGCTTGAATTATCCTTACAACAAGACCTATAAATATGACTCCATACATTATTAAGTTTGAATAAGTAGTTGCAGTAATAATGGAAGCATGATCTGTGTATAGGATTTGAACACTAAATAGTTGAAATTGCTCAATTTGATGATCAATTCCCCAATTTAGTCCAAAAATATTGTTAGTAAGTACAAGTCCAAGAACTTTGGATACAATTAGTAGAGCTGCAGGAAATATTGCACTATCGACAAGCTTTACAAGTGTTTTAGACAATTGGGCAGTTAATAATATCTATTTATTTTGCAACAACTTTCAACTTTTTACTAGCACGAGACTTTAATCTAGCTGCTGTATTCTTATGCATTAACTTTGTTTTTACAGCTTTATCAAGAGCTTTTTGAAGCGTAGTCATTACTTTTTGACCTTCTTCCTTACTCATCTTATTTCCAGAAAGTTTTCTAACAGCATCAAGAGCATTATTTATCTTTACTCTTTTATGCTCATTAAACACAGCCTTTCTCTTTGATACTCTTATAGCCTTTTTTGCCGATTTGGTATTAGCCACTTTTTACAATTAACAATTAAATATACATCTAATGATATAGTATAATCGTATGAATTATATCAGCAAATCCACTTCTATGCCAAAAAATACTGCAAAGAAGATTGTTACGATAGGAGGGGGAACTGGAAGCTACATGCTTCTTTCTGGACTTAAGAAGCTTCCAAATGTAGAGCTTTCTGCAATTGTTCCCTCAACTGATAGTGGAGGTTCATCTGGAAGACTTAGAGATGAATTTGGATTTCTTCCACCAGGAGATATTAGGCAGTGTCTAGTAGCACTAGCAGAAGATGATGAAGAACAATATCTACTTAGAAATATCTTCTCATATAGGTTTGATAAAGGTGAAGATGGGCTTAAGGGACATACATTTGGAAACCTTTTTCTAACAGTACTAACAGAGGTAATTGGAGATGAATTAAAAGCAATAGAGAAAGCTGAAAAGTTACTTAATATCAAAGGACATGTATATCCAGTAACTCTTGATAAAACAGTTCTTTGTGCTAAATACTCAAATGGATCAATAATTGAATCTGAGCATAACATTGATGAACCAAGTTACCCACATGATGGAAGACTAAGAATACAAGAACTGTACTTAAAGCCTAAAGCAAATACATACCAGAAGGTAAAAAATGCAATCATTGATTCCGATGCAATTGTAATCGGTCCAGGAGATCTATACACAAGCATACTTGCGAATCTTGTTGTAAAAGGAGTAAAAGATACAATATTAAAAACAAATGCTAAGATATTTTATGTATTAAATTTAGTAACTAAATTCGGACAAACATGGGGATATAGTGCAAATGATCATATTAATGAAATTGCTAAATACATGGGAAGATATCCAGATTATGTAATAATTAATGATAATTCTTTACCAAAAGAGATCCTAAAGAAGTATTTAGAACAAAATGATAATGTAGTAATTGATGACACAAATCAATATCCAAAACTTTTAAAGAAGGTTAAAATAATTAAAAATGACTTTCTAGCTAGAGAAACAATTAAAACACAAAAAGGTGATAAATTAGTAAGAAGCTTAATTAGGCATAACTCAGATAAATTAGCTAAAACAATATATGAACAACTTAACTCTAAAAATTAAAGATACAAAACAAAAAATAAGTGATATCAAATCTAAATTTGATATAGAAACACTTACAAAAGAGAAAACAGAACTTGAGGTGAAATCATCTAGTAGTGAATTTTGGAAAGATACTGAAAATGCTCAAAAAATAATGAAAAGAATCGGACAAATAGATTCTAAATTAAATATGATTTTTGGACTAGAAAAAGAAATATCTGATATAGAAGAGCTTGGAAAGCTTTATGAAACAGATGAAAACACTACTCAAACAGAAGAGTTAGAAAAAGAAGTAGATTCATTAATTGATAAAGTTTCTGAACTTGAAACACTTACATATCTATCTGGTAAATATGATTCTAACAATGCAGTATTTTCAATACATGCAGGACAAGGCGGAACAGAGGCTTGTGATTGGGCACAAATACTAGAAAGAATGTATTTGAGATATTTCGAAAAAAAAGGATGGAAAGTAGAAATTACAGATCGTCAAATTGGTACAGATGCAGGAATATCTTCAGTATCTATGGAAATCTTTGGAGATTATGCTTATGGCTACTTAAAAAGAGAAATGGGGGCACATAGACTCGTTAGAGTTTCACCATTCAATGCACAAGGATTAAGACAAACATCATTTGCAGGAGTTGAAGTTGCTCCCCTTATTGAAGAAGATGATAACGTAATAGTAATTCCAGAATCTGATCTTGATATATATGCAGTTAGAAGTGGAGGAGCAGGTGGACAAAATGTTAATAAAGTTGCAACTTCAATAAGGCTTACACATAAGCCAACAGGAATCACAATTCACTGCTCAACTGGCAGAACACAACTAACCAACAAGAAATCTGCAATAGCACTTCTTAAAGCAAAGTTATTCTTAATAGAAGAAGAGAAAAGATCAAAAGAATTATCAAATGCAAAAGGAGAACATAAAATTGCAGGATGGGGAAATCAAATCAGAAATTACGTTCTACATCCATACAAACTAGTAAAAGATTTAAGAACAGATGATGAAACTTCAGATACACAAGCGGTACTAGATGGAGAACTCGATCAATTTATCCTGAATTTAATAAAGCTCTAGTTAAACTAAACTAGTCTAGCTTTGAGCCAGATGGATTTTTGAGTCCATACTCACTACAAAAACCTAGTCTATATGCTTGAGGTCTTGAAGTAACTTCAACAGAGTAATACAAAAACCATGTTGAGTATGATGGAGGTACATTATTTGCTGTACAGTGTGCTTGAGCAGTAGTTCCGTCAGCTCCAAAATATGGACTAGCAAATGGAATACTTCTAATAAATCTTGCTGGCATGCCCATTTTATACACTCTGTAAACATTCCCAGTGGACTCAGTACTTGAATCACAAGATACTGCATTATATGCAGAAGAATCTAATCCTACAGGTAATAAACATATATATGTATAATCTTCTGAAGGCTCCAAAGTATTAGCTGCAAATTGAGTTTGAAATGCATCATCAAATTTAAGTTGATGATCAGCCGGATTCATACTAGGGTATTGTTTGAATTTTGAATAGTAATCTTCTACTAAACCTTGAAAATTACGAATATCATTTCCTCTTTGCGATTCTCTGCTACCTGTTTGAACAGCTTGAATTCCAATAACAGCCATGGCTATAAGCATTCCAACAACTACTAAAACTACTAGCATTTCAACAAGAGTAAAGGATTTGTTATTCATATGCAAAATCTACTAATAATTTTATTCTTTAATTATTATTCAACAAATAAAAAAAGAATGCTAGTAATTTCGTAGTTTGAGTTTTCTATTTTACAAAATTAAGGTCATATTCTCTATTAAGGTAATAGAGTGTACCAAATGAATCAAAAGCATCTTTACAAAGATCTTCAATTAATGCCCTAATATATGTTCCACTTTCTACTGTTACCAATCCCTCAACTGAAATATATTTGTATTCTTCTCCTTCTTTTTTGTTTATTAGTAATTTATTTAAACTATCACTAAATGTTTTAGAGGAATACTTTAATACATCTTCAGTTTCAATTAAGTTAATTTCGATATCTTTATACCCATATATCTTACATTCTCTTTCAGGAATTAAAACAACTAGTTCTCCAGATATTTTATTAAATATTACAATTTGTCTCTCTTCACTTTTGTTAATAATATCTTCTTCTTGAGTGAGCATACTTCGGCAGTAGTAGGTAAGTTCTGTTGAAGTTAAATCACTTGTATTAATCACCTTAAAATTAGGATAACTTCTTGCAAGTTCTCTTAATTTGTATCCAGCTACTTTAACTGAACTAAAGACCGGAACATTTTGAACATACTTAAGTAGATATTTATCAAGTTTTGTAACTACTGACTTTTTTAATTCTTCTAAATCTATATTTAAATTTGAATGTAGATTACTAATAAAGTACTTTGGGTCAATATCTCTCACATCTTCTTGATTATCCCCACTTAGTGTCTTAATACCTACTACTCCTTTGAAGTAGTACTTTTTAGGAAGTTCTAAATAACTATCTAGTGTTTTAGTAAACTTTCCTGATGCAACTATTAGCTCTCCTTTTGCAAACGGATCCAGTGTGCCAGCATGACCAACTTTTCTGGTATTAAGTTCATGCCTAAAAAAATCAACTACATCATGAGATGTAACACCAATTGGCTTTATTGCAACAATAACTTTAGATAAGCTATCTTCTGGATCCGTTTCTATTACTTTGTACTCTAGTTTCTCAATTCGCATATTACTATCCTTCAAGTTTTGATTTTAAGTAAGCTTCAAGATCATGAATTAAAACTCTTTCTTGTTTCATTGTATCTCTATCCCTAACTGTAACAGAATGATCTGTTTCTGTTTCAAAATCTACAGTTACACAATATGGTGTACCAATTTCATCTTGTCTTCTATACCTCTTACCAATACTTTGAGTTTCATCATACTCACATATCCAATGTTCTTTTAGTATCTGAGCTAACTCATGTGCAGTTTTTGATAAAGGTTCTTTTTTTGAAAGAGGAAGTATTGCAACTTTTACAGGTGATAATCTCTTATCTATCTTTAATACTATTCTGGTTTCACCATTCACATCCTCTTCGGTATAGGCATTATCAATAAACATAAGCACAAGTCTATTTAAACCAACAGAAGTCTCCATAATATGAGGTAAATACTTTTCATTTCTTACTTGATCAAAGTATGAAAGATCAGCTCCTGAAAACTTCTGGTGTTGTGTTAGATCATAATTACCTCTTGCATGAATACCTTCTACTTCTTTGAAACCTCCTAGACATGAATAGCTATACTCAATATCATATGCAGCTGATGCATAAAATACTAACTTAGAATGTTTATGCCAATTAAGTTTAGATTCATCAATACCAAGATCTTTGTACCACTCCCATCTATATTGATGCCAATACTCATATTTTGTATCCATTTCTGATGGATGAACAAAATATTGCATTTCCATTTGTTCAAACTCACGAGTTCTAAAAATGAATTGTCTAGCAACTATCTCATTTCTAAATGCTTTACCAACTTGAGCAATACCAAAAGGTACTTTAGGTCTTAAACTATCTAGTATGAGTTTGTAATCCAAATATATACCCTGACATGTTTCAGCTCTTGGATAAACAGTATTTTCAGCTGTTAGAGTTGAATCTGTTGTACCTAAGTTTGTTTTAACCATAAGATTAAAACTACGAGGAGCTGTAAGCTCATTACCATCTGGACTTAAAATCTTTTCATCTGCAATTATCTTTGCTAATTCTTCTGGAGTTTTCTTATCCATATCGACCTTAGTACCTTTCTTGTCATAAAACTCTTCAACTAAATGATCCGCTCTAAATCTCTTATGAGTTACTTTATCTTCAACTAAGACATCATTAAAACCATCAATGTGACCAGAAGCTTTCCAAGTCATTGGATGCATGAATATACCACTATCTAGTGCATATACATCATCTCTAATTTGAATCATAGATTTTTCCCATTGTCTTTGAATGTTGTCTTTTAGAAGTTTACCGTAGTGACCGTAGTCATACACAGCAGCAAATCCTCCATATATTTCTGAAGAAGGGTATACAAAGCCACGAGATTTCGTGAATGCAACAATTTTCTCAAGGGTTAGCTTGGTGTCTGACATAACAGTAAAAGTAAAAAATAAAATAGAACCGCCTAAAGATAATTCTTTGGGACGGCTCTTGTATTTCTACTTAAGTCGCGGTTCCACCCTAATTCCTGTTACCAGGCACCTTAATTCATGATATTCATTGTTCACACTAGTTTGCCAAACTAGTCACAAATTAAATATCTAAGCTATTCTACAATACTTAGTATTGAATTTACAATATCTTTTACGTCAGCAAGTAATCCTTGATTTGAAAGTTCAGATCTAAAATATTCTTTTTTAAGTTCCCAGTACTTTTTATCGAGATCTACTAATTCTTCACTATTAAATTCCTTTCCAAAACCTTTTAATATTAACTCTAGTGTTTCAGGGATATTTAATTTACTTGAATCTATAACTAGATCATAGTGTTTTCTTATTGTTGCTTCATCTGCCATATCAAAACCATAAATTTTTATGAAACTTAACCTATTTGCATTTTCTCTTTCTTCAAGAAGTTTAAGACCATCTTTTCTACCTTGAGATAGTATTCTTTCATTTCTAACCTCTCTTGAACATAGAAGATAAACTTTAAAAACGTCAGTAGGGTAGTCAAAGAATCCATTTATTTTACTATCTGCAATTACGTTATTATTTTCTAGGATGTACTTCCTCATTGATTGATCTACTGCTATATCATATTTAGATACTAATACCTTAGTGTACTCAACGAACCTTTCTCCTTCTTCTTCATAACCTAATGCTTTTGCAAGTTTTCTTTGAATCATTCCTGCATATATGAGCTTCATTTTTAAGTAATATGCAAGTAGAAGAGATATTGAAGTAGATCCAGCACCTGGTTCTCCACTTATGATTAATTTGTTGTAATTCATTTTGTAATTATTAAAATTTAATACTTATATTCTTTTATATTTCTTTCATTTTCTCTCATGACTTAATAG
>JBAXKR010000020.1:0-12434 GCA_037135235.1 bacterium
GAAATGTATAGTAACTTATCCTTCTCATTCATAGCTATTTCTCCTGTAGTATATCCTCCAGAATATTTATCTGAATAACCTGTAGGACTTTTTGTAACTAGTTCTGATGGAACTGTTATTTCATAATTCTTTGTGAACTTTCTTTGTGTTAAGTCGTATTCCCTCATAATATTTTTATCTTTGTTGTAGCACCCAGTAACATCCGAGGCTAAATCATCCATCATATAAATACATTCTGTTTCTATCATGTAGATTTTCTTATTAGGTAGATCTAGGAATGTTTTAGCTCTAAGGTTTTCTGTTCCGTACAAAGTAAACTTACAATCATAATTCCAAATTAAAACCATATTACTATCTTTGTTATCTGTGATTGGTACACTGAAAGGATCACTAGTTGAAACGACGGAAGGTGCACCATAATATCCTGAATTAAGAAAAATGTTAGTAGAATTTCCTTCAAATCTTGAATAAGAATCAAAAATGTATCCAGAGTTTTCATTATTATTAAAATGTTTACTTTTACCATTACTATCGTATAGGTCCCAAAGTATGCATTCTTTGAATTTTTTAATATCATCAAAGCTTAAATTTCTAGCTATATCAACACTTGTAGTTACAGAGCTTGTTGAACTTGTGATAGGAGTTGTAACTTCAATTGGAACCCCAGAAGCAACATTCATGTTTCTAAAACTTGGACTAAAAAAAGGAATAAAGAATGTGAATATGACTGTTCCAACGAATAGACAGGTAATAATTGGCATGACAACAAGTAAGAGGATAATTACCAGAAGTGGAGCTTTATTTTTCATTCTTAACTATACTAATTTATTTATGTTATTAGTATAACCAGAATATGTAGGAAAGTAACCAAAATATTCAGTTATTTTGTATTTCCTAGTATCTTTTTAGCAATATCCGTCTTACTTCCTCTTAAAGCGATGTCTCTTTGAGTCTTTGTTAGATACTTCTTTCTAAGTCTTAATATAGATGGAGTAACTTCAAGTAATTCATCTGAATTAATGAAAGTAAGTGCAAAGTCCAAAGTTAACTCTATTGGTGTAGTAAGTGGAACATCTATTTCAATATGGGATATTCTAACTCCAGTCTTGTGTCTTTCCTTACATGGATTTACATCCATATCAATATCATATCTGTTAATACCAATTATCATACCTTCGTAAATCTCATCTTGTCCTTTAATGAACAAAGCACCTCTTTCTTGTACCATTTCAAGTGCATAATCAAATGCTTTTCCTGATTCAGAAGATACAAGTACTCCTTTTCTAGATTCAGCAATATCATGTCTTTTTGCTACATATCCATCAAAGAAATTGTTAATAACAGCTGTTCCTTTAGTTTGAGTAAGTAAAGCACCCCTAAGACCTAGAAGTTCTCTTGTGGTAATTTTGTAACTAAATCTAACCATATGGTTATCTTCCATTTCCATAGCTATCATTTCTGCTTCTCTTCCTGCTAGTTCATTAGTAATTGCACCAATAAACTCATCAGGAACATCTATGTATAGGATTTCTTGTGGTTCCATTATCTTCCCATCTTCTATCTTGTAGATAACTTCTGGTTTACTAATTTGGAATTCATATCCTTCTCTTCTAATTTTTTCAATAAGGATACCTAAGTGAAGTTCTCCACGACCGCTGACAATAAACTCAGATTCTCCAATAACATCAAGCTTCATAGCAACATTAGTAAGCATTTCTTTTTGAAGTCTTTCTAATATCTGTCTTGATGTAACATATTTACCTTCTCTTCCTGCAAATGGTGAAGTATTAGGTTCAAATTTAATCTTAAGAGATGGCTCTGTTATTTTAATATCAGGTAATCGTTCTTTAATTGAAATATCACAAATAGTGGATCCTACTCTTGCATCTTTGAATCCAGATAGTGAGATAATATCTCCACATACTGCTTCTTCGATAGCTTCCTTTTTAAGTCCATTACTTGTAAATAGCTTTGTAATTCTACTTTGAATCGTTTTTGTATCACTTTCTATCATAGATACAGCTTGACCAAGTTTTGGAGTTCCTTGTACTACTTTTCCAATGACTAAGTTTCCAAGATGAGCATCATAGTCTAAATTTGAAACTTGCATTTGAAAAGGTTTCTCAGTGTTATTATCTGGTGCTGGGAAAAATTTAATAATCTCATCTAATAGTGGTTTAATATCTGCTTCAGGAAACACTTTATCTCCAGCCTCATTAACTGTAAACTCAGGCATTTCTGTAAAAACTTTTCCTTCTCTACTAACTGCATAAAGAACAGGAAAGTCTAATTGATGATCTTCTGTTACTAAATCTAAGAAAAGATCATGAATCTTACCTAATGTTTTATCTACATCTGCAAATCTTTTATCAATTTTGTTAATGACAACAATGAGCTTTAGTCCTAATGATAAAGCATTTTTAAGAACAAACTTAGTTTGAGGCATTGTTCCTTCTTGTGCATCAACTAGAAGAATTGCTCCTTCTGCCATGTTTAAAACTCGCTCTACTTCACCACCAAAGTCAGCATGTCCTGGTGTGTCAATAATGTTAATTTTATGATCTTTATAGAAAACGGAAGTGTTTTTCGCAAGTATTGTAATACCTCTCTCTCTTTCTAAGTCATTACTATCCATGATAGTAGTTTGACTCATTTCTTGCTCATTAGATCTAAATGTTGAGGTTTGTTTAAGAAAAGCATCCACTAAAGTAGTTTTGCCATGGTCAACATGGGCAATTATAGCGATATTTCTAATTTTGTCTGTACTGATCTGCATATGAATAATTAAGAGGTATAAAGAAAATTATACCATGGAAACCCCTTAATTAGATAATAAAAGCTTGATGAATATCTTTATTCCATTAAATGACTATTCTACTTAATGTGTTATCTAAATAGTGCTAGGATAATATATTTATTTATTAGAAATTTAGTGATGGGTATTTTTTCTTCTAATAATTCATTGAATAAATCTCCTTCAAAGTTATTGTCTATAGCTAAGGTATTCTTAATTGTAATTTTAGCTTTGTTTACAGTCACATTGGTATATTTAGGAGTAAAATTACTTTCTGAGAAAAAGATTACAGTAAGTAATGTGATGGTTACGAATGTAACAGATAGCAGTGCAACAATTACTTTCTTAACAAAAGAATTAAGTAATCCTAGTGTTATTGTTAGCTTAGAAGATAATTTTAATATAATTAATCAATTAAATAAGATTATTTATACAGATGACAGAGATTCCTCTGATAGATATTCTCATCATATAACTATAACTGGGCTTAATAATAATTCTAAGTACTATTTCAGAATATCTACAGGATTAAAAAATGTAAATATTACTTACCCAGCTTTAGAAACTGGTCCAGTATTAGATTCAGTTCTTGTTCCAAGTCCAACATATGGAAGAATGGAAGATAACAATTTCAAAGATAGTATTGTTTATCTTTATCTGGGTAATGGTGACGGAAGTCCAATTTCAACAATATTAAATGATAATAACGCATTCACTTTGGATAAGAGTAACGTAAGATTATTGGATTTATCTAAGTCAATGAGTTTTAAAGATGGAGATCCAGAAAACTTTAAGTTAGTTAATAACTATGGAACATATAGCTTTTTTGGTAAGGTTGGTGAGGATCAACCAGTAACTATAGAGCTTACAAAAGATGATGCATCTGTACTTGGTGCAAGTTTGAATCCTTTTTTAACTAGTCCTGTTATGGCTTGTGAAGTTGGAAGAACATATTATGAGTGTTGTGCAACTGGTAAAAGCAAAAAGGTTACTGTAACTGCATGTAATAATGGGAGTGATTCAGGTTGGAGTTCAGGATCTTGTAATCAAGCTGATTCTGGTTGTGGAACAATTGCTCCAACACCTGCACCTAATCCTACCAAGCCAACAACAGTACCAACTACTACTTCACCAAATTGTCAAGATGGAAAAACTCAATGTAAGAATAGTAGAACTGTTCAAATATGTTCAGGAGGAAACTGGAATGATGCATATCAGTGTGAAGTACCAAGCCAGAAATGTGGGAATGGAGATTGTGTAGATGTAAATGCAACTATAATTAGTAAACCTACAACAGTCACTTCAGTAACTCAATATTCTTCTTGTGGCATAGTTGGATATACTTCTTGTGGTGTAAATGGTATATGTCAAAATACTGGTTGTGTTGAACCTACTCCAAAAGTAACAGAAACTACAAACTCTAAATGTGATGAAGGAAAGTTCCAGTGTAGTGGAAAAAATATTCAAAAATGTATTGGTGGGAATTGGAATACAATAAATACTTGTGATGGGGCGAGTCAGAAGTGTGTAGATAAAAGTGAGAGCTGTGTGTCTGTAAATCCAAGCTCACAAAAACCTGCAGAAAGTTTAAATGTTGTTTCTGTAACTGAAAAAACTATAACTGCAGCTCAGCCAAAGACTGGAGAAACAACTACTGATTGTTCTATGTTGGCAAATTCAGATGCAATTGTAAAATGCTATAAAGATCGAGAAGTGGCTCAAGTTTCAAGTAGTAATGGTGGGACACATTTATCGGATTGTCTTTTAATTTCAAATGAAACTGTAAAACAGGCTTGTATGAAGAACTTGGAAAAGTCAGCACCATCAACAAATCAAACTGCAGGATGTGATGGTGATTGCAAAACAAAAACACCTCTAAGAAACATTCCTTCTGTAGCTACTTCTACTGACCCATGCTTACCTTTTGCAAATCCAATTAGTGGGTCTATGCTATCTGGGTGTTGTGCTTCAAATCAAGATACTCCAACATGTAATCCAAAGGCAAAAGTAGTTAATAGTAATGTAAAACCTATTGTTGTAGCTGATCAATATCTTCCCATCATTCACAATACTTTCGGAGATAACGGATGTGGAATTGCTACTGTATCTATTGGCTTAGCTAATTCTGGAGTTATGTCATATGAAGATTCTGTTAAATGGTTTGCTGATAACAAGTCAACTATTGGATATGATAGTAGTTATGGAATCATGCATGGTGATTTAAAAAATGCAACTGGAAAAATATGTAAAATTAAAGGATGTAGTACAAAATCATATGATATTAAAGATGGTGATGAGATTCTAGATACTATTGTGGATAATCATGCAAAAGGAAATAAAATGATATTAGCAGTTGCTTGGAAAGAAACTCCAACAGGTACTGTTATAGTCCCAGCATCTAACTTTTCTGAATATTATAAAGAATGGCATGCTCATTTTGTAACTATAAAAAGTATAGATCCAGTATCAAAGAAAGTTACATTGTTTGATACTCTAGGTTCTTCTCGTGAGGGAAGAAATACTGAAACTGTCGTTACATTTGCAGAACTTGAAGCTGCGGCAAGTGGAATGGAAAAGACTGATCATTATGTTCAAGTTATCGCTCCAGACAAATCACTCGATAGTTCTACTGATTTAGCAAACTCAAGAAGTGGTTTAGTGGGTATTCGAGATGACACTTCACCAACATCAGAATTAATATTGAATAAAGGCTTAATTTCATACGCAAATGCAGCTACATTTTCTGGATCAGTTGATAATACTGGAGTATATAAGATTGCATCTGTGCCAGGATATAAGCTATTTACAACTGAAGTAAGGGTATTTGATAAAAATGATTTAAAACTTAAATTTTTCAATGATCAAAATGGAGATGGGGTAAAGCAAGATAATGAAGAATACATAAATAATCCAGTACAAGTTAACTTAGAAAAAGTTTCTGAAGGAAGCCAATTGGAATTAAAGCTTGGTTGGAATCTAGTGAACATGAATATGGTCACTAATGGTGTGAAAACAGCTAATGATTTATTGATTGAAATAGCAAGACAAGGTGGATATGCAACACATGTAACTACATATAGAAATGGTAAATGGGTTATGTTTAGTCAAAGAGCTGGTCAGACTTTTGGTCAAGATTTCAACATAGTTCCAACAGAGGGATATTTTGTAAAAGTATTGAAAGCTACGTCCTTGGTGTTACAAGGTAACCTAATTTCGTTAAACACACCAATATATATATCAACAGGATGGAACCTTTTAGGAATAAGGACAGATAAAGATAAGAAAGCATCAACATTAATAGAAGATATGAATAAGACAGAAGGTATTGTTGTAGATACAGTAACTAAGTATACAGATGGAAGGTATAGTAATCTTGTAAAAGATACCGGAACTATATATGGACAAGACTTTGTAATAGATCCAAACTTAGGATATTTCATCAGAGCATCAAAAGGTGGAAAGAGTGTGAGTAGTTACTAGAAATATATTTCGTAATAAAAAATACAGTAAAAGTAATATCATTAACAAATTTATTCTTTATTAACTCTCCACACAAATTTAGTATACTAGTACAAAATTAACTTCATAGAATATGAAAGGTAGTAAGTTAGCAGTATTTTTTAAAGTGATACTAATATATATAAGTGTTGTATTTCTTTTTGTTGTTTTAATATTAATATTTCTTTTTGTAACCGAACCAAATATTACTTTAAGCAATATATCAATATCGAATGTGACAGATAGTAGTGTAACAGTAACATTCTTAACAAAAGAGTTAAGTAATCCTAAAGTAATAGTAAGTGAAGAAGATAACTTTAATATATTTAATCAATTTTCACTCACCTCATATCAAGACGATAGAGAAATAGAGAATAGGTATACCCACCATATAACAATAACTGGACTAAATCCAAGCTCAAAATACTACTACAAAATATCAACAGGGATTAAGAATATTGAGATTAATTACCCTGTACTTGAAACTGCAGCTACACTAATTACTTTAACAACACCAAATCCTTCTTATGGTGAATTTTTAAGTGATACTCCAAACGATAGTATTGTGTTTTTTCAAAACACAAATACTCAAATATTATCAACAGTATTAAATAGTAATAATGCATTTTCTTTAGATAAAAGTAATTTAAGATCAAAAAGTTTAGAAGGGTTTGTAGTATTGAATAATGAGGAAGAATTAAATTTTTCACTAATGAATTCAACTGGAACATATACATTTTTAAGTTATGTTGGGCTTGATCAACCTATTGATATTGAATTAAAAAACACTAAAGTAGTATTGAATAAGAGCTTTAGTAATATAGCTTATGCACAGTACTCATGTGGTAGTGTTGGGTCTCCATGTGGGATAGGTGGAACATGTACTCCATCAGGTTGTTTAGGAAGTAGTGTTAGTAGTGCAGAGTGTACTTCAGGAAGTAAGTGTAGTGGAAAGACAGTACAAAATTGTTCAAGTGGTAAATGGGTAAGTGGAGAAGTATGTGATGGAACTACAAGGAAATGCGAGGATGGTAGATGTGTTGATATTCCTACAGCTCCAGTTATTACACCTGTAGTATCTACATATTCTTGTGGTTCACTTGGTTCTACTTGTGGTAAAGGTGGAGTATGTACACCTGGTGGTTGCCAAGGAGAGACAATATCTTTTGAATGTTCTAATGGACAAACTAAGTGTAATTCTAAAATGATTCAAGACTGTAAAGATGGGAAATGGACGAATACATATTCTTGTGATGGACTTACAAAGAAATGTGTTAATTCTGCATGTGTTGATATACACCCTATAACTGGATCAGATGTTAAAGAAATTCAAAGTAAATCTAAAATAGAATGTGAAAAATTACCTGACAAGGGAAAATTAGATTCACTTTGCTCAAAGTATTTTCCTGAAAGTGAGCTTAATGTACCTAATGAAACAGCACTAACTGCAAAAAGGACATTAACTACAGAAGAATGTGCGATAAATGGACAAACTCCAATGATATATAAATGTTGCAGTGGGTTAATACTTGATGCTACAACAAAAGTATGTTTACAAAAGAATGTTCAAAATACAGTTTTTGTAGATTCTAAAGTTATTAGTGTAAATCCAAATGATCAGAATAAGGTGGGAACAAATGCTTGTGGTCAAGTCTCTATCTGTACAAGTTTATCTGGTGGTCTTGAAGCTGTATATTTAAAATGTATTGAAGATATCTCTACAAAAGGAGATTTAGCATATAACCAGAATCAAAATGGAGTAAATTCTGAAGATTTAGTAAATGCTACTAAAAAAATTGTTTCTGAATCTTCTAAAGATTTAGTTTCAAGAAATCTTTTATCAACATCAAGTGAATACTTAAGTAGTACTTTAAGTGAGTTATCAAAGGGTAATGAAGTAATAGCTGAGGTATATGGTAAATATACAGAAAATAGCTGGGTTCCATCTTCAAAAGAAAGCTCTAGTTTTTTTCACTATGCAAGAGTACTTGGAGTTGATAGTAGTAGTGGAGAAAAATATGTCATACTTGAAAATACGATCAGTCCTAATTCTTCACCAATTGTTAAAGTAAAACTAGAAGAGTTTAATTTAAGTTTACTTGATAGAAATTTGGTTAATGGAAAGTCTGATTTAGGAATTCAATATGTTCAAATAGTATTAGATAAAGTAGTCACTGATAAATATGTTGAAGAAGTATTAATCCCAATTAGGGATAATACTTCAAGTAAGCCAACAAGCTTAATAGATAAAAAAATTGTTAATGTAGTTAATGCTGAAGATTCAAATTCAATAACTGTATATTCAGGTAAACTACAAATAGATAAAACAAAAAATACTTCATCCGATATCCTTTCAGTAAGTGTTAATAGTAATAACTTGGAAGGGGGAGGGAAGGTAGTTGTTAATAGTAATAATAATCAAGTAATTAAATTCTTTAATGATTTAAATGGAGATGGAATAAAACAAGATAATGAGCCATTTACTATTGAGCCTATTAATGTAAATGTTGAAAAACTTACTAATGTAAATAAATATGATTTAAAAGTTGGATGGAATTTAATTAATGTAAGTGTTCAAAATGACAAGATTAAAACTGCAAATGATTTATTAATAGAAATATCAAGACAAGGTGGATATGCAACTCATATTGCAACTTATCAAAATGGTAAGTGGGTAGTATTTAGTCAAAGAGCAGGTAGTAAGTTTGGAGTTGATTTTAATTTATCATTACAAAGTGGATATTTTGTAAAAGTATATAAAGAGATAACATTTATCCTTGAGGGTAAACAAATAGAAAAAAACACACCAATATATATATCAACAGGATGGAACCTTTTGGGAATAAGGACAGATAAAGACAAGAAAGCATCAACTCTAATAGAAGATATGAATAAGACAGAAGGTATTGTTGTAGATACAGTAACTAAGTATACAGATGGAAGGTATAGTAATCTTGTAAAAGATACCGGAACTATATATGGACAAGACTTTGTAATAGATCCAAACTTAGGATATTTCATCAGAGCATCAAAAGGTGGAAAGAGTGTGAGTAGTTACTAGAAATATATTTCGTAATAAAAAATACAGTAAAAGTAATATCATTAACAAATTTATTCTTTATTAACTCTCCACACAAATTTAGTATACTAGTACAAAATTAACTTCATAGAATATGAAAGGTAGTAAGTTAGCAGTATTTTTTAAAGTGATACTAATATATATAAGTGTTGTATTTCTTTTTGTTGTTTTAATATTAATATTTCTTTTTGTAACCGAACCAAATATTACTTTAAGCAATATATCAATATCGAATGTGACAGATAGTAGTGTAACAGTAACATTCTTAACAAAAGAGTTAAGTAATCCTAAAGTAATAGTAAGTGAAGAAGATAACTTTAATATATTTAATCAATTTTCACTCACCTCATATCAAGACGATAGAGAAATAGAGAATAGGTATACCCACCATATAACAATAACTGGACTAAATCCAAGCTCAAAATACTACTACAAAATATCAACAGGGATTAAGAATATTGAGATTAATTACCCTCTAATTAGATAGTAAAAGTGTGTGATCTTCCTTGAATAATCAGCTTTTGGTATATTTATTATCATTGTGATGTATTTATGATAATCTATATTTATATATATTTACTTTATTAAATAACTGAATGAAACATTTAAAGGCTTTCAGAGGTATTAAGTTTGTACTATTGTTAAGCTTAATAATGATTCTGTTAGTTCTTCTAATAGTAGGTGTTAGCTATTTTACCGAGAAAAATCTTACAGTTAGTTTACTGAAAATTACTAACATAACTGATAGTAGTGTTACTGTTTCTTTTTTAACAAATGAGTTAAGTAATCCACGTGTATTGGTAAGTGAAACAGATAATTTTAATCTGCTTAATCAATTTAATAGTACATATTTTGTTGATGATAGAACTTCAAAAGATAGAAATACTCATCACATTACGATTGAAAATCTTAAGCCTGAAACCAAATACTTCTTTAAAATATCTACAGGATTTAAGAATGTAGATACAACATACCCAACTCTTGAAACAGGTCTGGTATCAGATTCAATTCAAATTCCAGCACCAACATATGGAAAATTTGACAATGTATTTGATGATCAGATTATTTTTCTAACACTTAATAGTGGAAGTGAACTATCAACGATATTAAATGATAATGGAGCTTTTAGTATTGATAAAGGTAATGTTAGGACTAAAGATTTAACTAAACCAATTGATTTTAAAGTTGGAGATACATTAAATTTTAAGTTAATAAGTTTAGAAAAAAGGATGAAATTTACTGGAATTGTTGGAGAAGATCAGCCTGTTGATATCAAGTTAGAGTATGACGACACTGCAAATGTTTCTTCAAACCTAGAAAATAGGCTTGTAGATTCAGTTTTAGCAGCGGTAGAGCAAAAGCCAAGTGAAATATATTGCTCAAAGAAGAGTTCAGATAATAAGATGTGTTGCAAAACAAAAGTAAGAGAAGTGAAATATGACAATGCAACAGGCACATACTCGAATACTGATGTAGTTGGGTCAGAAAAAGATACCGGATATTGTGATTCAAGTCCAGCAAATGCACCACAAGCTCAACCAAATAATCTTACTAGTAGTGGGAATCAAGTTTGTAGTCCTAATGAACAAGGTATTTATTGTAAAAATAATGTTTTAGTTAATTGCAACAATGGCAATTCTTCACTTAAGGATAATTGTAGTAGTCGAGGATGTAATGTGAAAGATACAGGTAAAGCTGATGAATGCAAACCTGTTGTTCTTGCAAATGCTCCTAAAACTCCTCAAGAAAGTCAAACAGCTATTCTTGCTGAGGCTTCAGAACAAAATTTTTGTGTTGGCAAATCTGGCTTGTATTGTAATGGTAAAAAAACACTTTGGAAGTGTGATAGTAATAAGTTAGGTGGTGGAACTTCAAAAATATGTCCTGGAAGTTGTAAACAAAATTCTGATCCGAAGGCGGATGAGTGTGTGGAAGCAGAAGTAACTCCAACAGTAGCTGCATCACCAACTACACAAACTGCTGAACCTTCGTTTTGTGCTATTTCGACTTTAAATTGTTATAATAATAATATTCAGGGATCAAGATATTGTGGTAATCTTAAGTATTGTTGCCCTGAAGGTCAAAAGCAAGTAACAGATCAGAGTCTTGAATTTGAAAATAAAAGCGCAAATGTTTGTGGGACAGTTAATATAGCATTTACAGGAACAACACCAGATGACTCTGGACTCAATAAAGAATCGTGCACAGGTACTTATAGAGGAGCACCTGCTAGAGAAACTTATGATCCTATACAAAAGAAAAGGTTTTATTGTTGTGAAAAAGGCTTTATTAATAATATTAATAATGTATGCGTGGATCCAAAGACATTGAATAGTGTACCTTTACAAGTAGTTGGGGGAGGTGTATGCAATAATAACTGTACGATAGAATATAGGGGCCTTCAGAAAACAATAACAATTTTGGGTGATAAAATAAATGGAACACAAAGAGGATCTTTATCTATAGACAAAAAAGCTAATTGCGATTTTTCAATAACTAATGATGGGAATGGTAATTGTACTTGCAAATTAAAGGAAGATACTTGTCAGGATTTGATTAAAGGTGTTCAAGATACTGCAGTACTTGGAACTTCAGATACTTCAACGGCATTACCAGTAGCAGATACAGGGACGTATAAGGTAACAGGAACAGGTATAGAAAGCACAACAAAAGAAGTAAAAGTATTTGATACAAAGGATTTGAATATTAAATTCTTTAGTGATTTAAATGGAGATGGAATAAAACAAGAAACAGAAGCCTATATAACACCACCAACAGATGTAAAACTAGAAAAGACATCAGATATAAAGGTATTAGATTTAAAAGAAGGATGGAATCTAGTAAATATGAATATAGTGAGTAGTAATATAAAGACAGCAAATGATTTACTTCTAGAGATAGCAAAACAAGGGGGATATGCAACTCATTTAGCAACATATAGAAATGGTAAATGGGTAATGTTTAGTCAAAGAGCAGGTAATAAATTTGGAGATAATTTTAACTTAGTTCCAACTGAAGGATACTTCTTAAGAGTTCATAAAGCAGTAACTCTAAAAGTAGAAG
>JBAXKR010000021.1:0-12176 GCA_037135235.1 bacterium
ATTGTATATATGTATCTCTTGAATTAATATTAAACATTAAATATTACTACTTTCTTTATGATCAAAAGATTAAAAAATGATTTCAAATTACTATTAATTGTATTGATTATTAAATTCTCCATAATATCTTTATTGATGTATATATTTCTTGGAACTAGTATTTTGTTTTGGATTAGTATTCTATTGTTTGTAATATTTCTTTTTGGTTTGTCATTTCTTCTTAAAAAATTTGGATTTAATGTATTAGTTATTTCAGTTGTCGTTCTTGCTACTGTCTCTATTTCATTAAATGTAGTATTTAGCCCAAGAACTGGAATTGTTAATACATCTAGTGTTAGTAAGTCCAAGACATTAACTAGTGAGGAATGTAAACCATTAATTGAGAAGTATAATAACAAGGTGTTAAAAATTAGCGAGAATAACTTAAATGGAAGTATTGGTATAAAGATTGATGGTAATTGTAAGTTTACTGCGAGGTATGTTATTACCTTTAATGCAATTCTTCCAACTAATCCAATACCAGATATACCAAGTGGAGCTCAGTATACATATGAGAATCTTTTGCATAAAGCATCACTAACTGAAAGAGGACATTATGGAATTGGAGTATTAAGTATTGCAAAACAAAACTTTATGCAATTACCAGATCCATTTAGTACGTCAAAACAAGTAGCTGAGTTCTACAGGAATCCTGGTGATTACTCTAATGGAACATCGAATAACTTTTATTCAAGTTTCGAAAGAGCTGGTAACTTGAGTCAGGATAAGTATAGTGAATTCTTAAATGATAATGTTTTTGAAGTAGTAGATTCATTACCATACATAGTTAAGACTCCATCTTCTATTGGTGGATTTAGTTACTCAGTAGATTCAGAAAAAGCTGAAAAAGAAGGCAAGATAGTAAAGACATTTAATATGAAGATTTCTGAATAATTTTCAATTTAACTACTCTAAATATTAATTATTCAACATGAAGAATGTAATTAATGTTCGTGTTCGTATTGTGATCATAAAGAACAATAAGCTCCTCGTGCAGTATAGGAAAGATAAAGATCATTACTTCTATGTTGGCGGACATCTTGAATATGGTGAAACAATAGGAGATGCATGTATAAGAGAGATAGCTGAAGAATGTAATGGAGCTAAGTTTGAATTCAAAAAGATAGTGTATATAAGGGACTTCATAATGCCTGAAAAAGATGAACATAGTTTAGAGTTATTTATCTTAGGAGACATTGATAAATTTGAAGAACTAGAACATCTAATTGATCCTGAGCATACAAATGGATCACATTGGACTACATGGCTTAATATGGATAACTTACCAAGTAATCTGTTACCAGAAAAACTTACACCTATGCTATTAAATGATTACAAAGAAGGATTTAAAGTTGAAGGTAAATATGTTGGATTAATATAGTTACATTACAGTATATATTTTGATTTTGAGTATTAATTTCAAGATTGACTTGAATAGTCTTCATGCTAAAATGTTATTGGAATTGAAAGTCAGAAAGGCTCTACTGCGGAGTGTCATTAGGCTATTCTGCTTTATGTAGAATAGAATCGAAAGCACTACGATGGGAATTGCCGCCTCCCCAACTTCCAAAAATATGGTTTATTATGAATTTATCTTTTCCCTGAAAGCAGATTCTTAAATTCATCTAGTGATTCATTAGCATGGACTCTAGATAAAGTAAGTCGGTTATTCCTCGTGTGATCAATTGAATTACCACAAGAACCAGCTATATAGTAGCCTGCTTTTGCAGTAAGTGATATTGATGTTGAATTAGCTACACAATATGGATAAGCTAATGATTCAACTTCTTTTCCTGTGATTGATTCAAGAATTGCTTTACTTGATACTATTTCCGAATACAAAGTATCATAGTTTTTTTCCTTTTGAAGATCCATATGTGTCTTAGCATGTGAATCTATATACATACCATTATCCGCCATCTCTTTAAGTTCAGCATTTGTAAGTCCCCTTTTGTTTGAAGGAACGTAGAATACTCCAGAAAATCCATATTTTTTTAGAAGTCTATATGCATTTGTATAGTGATTCTTTACTCCATCATCAAACGTTAGCATAATAGTCTTTTGAGTTGGATTCTTTCCAGTTTTAAGTAGCTCATAGAAGTCTTTTGGAGATATTGTTTTGTAGTTCTTCTTAACAAGATATGCGAGATGCTTTTCAAAATTATCTGGTGAGACATATAGATTTCTGCCAAAGGAGCTAAGACCTTGAGGTGCTTCTTCAATTTGATGGTACATAAGTATTGGTACTCTAACAGATCCGTTCGGTTCTGTTAGTGGCTCAGTATCATATGCTTCATTAAAGTTATCATCAGATATGATTGACTGAACAAAACTATTTTCAAGATATCCGACTATTAATTCAGATGTATTTGGTTGTAGGTAAAGTGCTAATTTTGAATTAGTATTAGTACTTTTTTGACAAATATAGTTAGAGATTAATAGATTATTATCTCTCAGTATCTTCATATCCTCAGTATATTTATATGATATGTCTAGTTTAGTTAAATTATCTATTGTATTTGAAATCTTCTTATCCAAAGATACTTTTAATGTTTCTGAAAGTTCAATATTTAGTGTTTTATTCTTATAGCTATCTACACATGTAGTATCCAGATTTGAAACTAATTGTTCTTTTGATATTTGAACATCTGGAATATTTCCACTATTTGGTAAATTTTTATCAAGATTTGAAGAAATCAGTGTATCTAAATTCTCTATTTTGTTATCAATTGCATATTTATTAATTTTGTATAGATCAAAGTTATTCAAATAGTATCCAAGATAGGAAGATAGTGAATAGATTCTTGAATAATCTGATTCTGATTTAGTAACTTGAGTGAGGTATAGTAACAAACCTAATTCATTTGGAGTGATATTCAAATGTATAAGTGTATCAGTAAGATTTGTATCCAAACCTACTTTAAGTGAACTTAAACTACTTGTAAGTTTAGAATTAACACTTGAATATTTACTTGATGAATAAATTGATTTTTTTGATTCTATTAATATCTTATCAATATATCCAGTAAGGCTTAGTTTTAATTCCTCTTCAAGTAACTTCTTGTTTAATAAGTTAACTTCATAATTATGAGCCTCTTTTACTATCTGCTCTGGTACATATATATTCCCAGAAGGTACGAAAGTATCTGAAAGTCTTACAAATCCATCTCTTAATAGAGAAGTTCTCTCGTGATTTGTGAGTGCTAAGTTATTTGATTTAATAGTGTCTTCAAAGTTTGAAGGAAATATATCAAGTGGTTTAATATCGATTTTAGTAACTTCTGAATTTTGGAGTAGATATTCTCCACTAAGATTAATACTTGGAAGTGTGCTTAATGAAAGTTTTTTGACACTTGAGGACTGAAAGAAATATATGGTGACAATTACAAGTAGCAGTATCACGCTTAATATTAATAGAATAACTGTAAAACTACTATATTTTATCTTAAGTAGACGCTTTTTTATGAAAGCAAAGTAATAATTTATATTTCCTATTTCCCCAGTTCTACTTCTAGTTTCTTTACAACTACTGAAGTCTTTACAACAGTATCTGGTTGAAGAGATATTGAATCTATTCCTTCTCTTACAACAAATTCAGCAAAATCAGGATAGTCAGATGGTCCTTGACCACAAATACCTACCTTTCTATTATACTTATGAGCTGCTTTAATTAAGACTTTAATAAGGCTTTTAACTGAATTGTTTTTCTCATTAGCAATATGTGACACAATATTTGAATCTCTATCAATTCCTAGAGTTAATTGAGTTAAATCATTAGATCCAATTGAGAACCCATCAAATATTTGAGCAAATTCTTCTGCTAAGATAATGTTAGATGGAATTTCTGCCATAACATATACCTCAAGACCAGATGGAACTAGAGGGTTTTTAGTATCTACAATAGGCTCCTTTTGAGTAAGCCCATTATTCTTCATCTCTTGGATTACAAGTTTACCTTCTTCTGGAGTTCTACAAAATGGAATCATTACTTTTAGATTAAATAGACCTAATTCTTCTCTAACTCTTTTTACTGCTTTACACTCAAGGGCAAAGGCATCCTTAAATTTAGGATCATAGTATCTTGATGCACCACGCCATCCTATCATTGGATTTTCTTCTTTGGGTTCATATTCATGTCCTCCAATAAGGTTGGCGTATTCATTAGTTTTGAAATCTGAAAATCTTAGAATAACCTCATTTGGATAGAATGCTCCTGCAATCATAGCGATACCATATGTAAGTCTATCAACATAGAACTGTACTTTATCTGTATATCCCTTTGTTACTTCATCTATTTTAGCTTTAACAGACATATCTGTTAATTTATCGTAATTAAGAAGTGCATTTGGATGTATTTTAATGAAGCTATTTATTATGAATTCTTCTCTTGCAAGTCCAACACCTTTATTAGGTAGACATGAGAACTTAAATGCACTATCAGGTTCTGCTACTATCATCTTTATTTGTGTCTTCGGGGCTTCAAAGTTTGTAAGATTTGTCTCTTCAATTTCAAACTTTAATATACCTTCATATACTTTACCAATCTCACCTTCTGAACAAGAAACAGTTATTTCAGTCCCAGTTTGTATCTTTTGTGTTGCAGTAATAGTTCCAACTATTGCAGGAATACCTATCTCTCTTGAAACAATTGCAGCATGAGATGTTCTACCACCTTTATCAGTAATGATAGCTGAAGCCATTTTCATAATTGGTTCCCAATCAGGGTCCGTTATTTCTGTTACTAGTACTTCACCAGGTTTGAATTCTGATATTTGAGATGCATCTTTAATGAAGTGTGCTTTACCTTGACCTATTTTACTTCCAACTGCAGATCCTTCAACTATTACATTAGATTTTTCTTTTAGTACATATGTTTTTATGACATTAACATCTAGTTTTGATTCCACTGTTTCAGGCCTTGCTTGCACTATGAATAGTTCATTTGTCTTACCATCCTTTGCCCACTCAATATCCATGGGCCTACTATAGTGTTCTTCAATTGCAACTCCCCATCTTGCAAGAGTTAAGACTTGTTCATCTGTTAAAACAAATGTATTTTTTTCAGTTTCAGTAACAGGTGCATCTTTAAGATTCTTGTTTCCTTCAGTTCCATAAATTAATTTTTTCTCTTTTGCCCCCAGTTGTTTATTAATTATTGCATTGTATCCATTCTTTAGAGTTGGTTTGAAAACAATATATTCATCAGGAGTAACGACACCTTGAACTATGTAATCTCCAAGACCATATATTGCGTTAATAATTACTGCATTTTTGAATCCACTTTCAGTATCTATTGTAAACATAACCCCAGAAGCACCTAAATCAGATCTGACCATTCTCTGAACCGCTACAGATAGGGCAACTTTGAAGTGATCAAATTTCTTATCTACTCTGTATGAGATTGCTCTGTTTGTGAATAGGGATGCAAAACATTTCTTAATGGATTCAACTAAATTGTAATATCCTTTTACATTAAGATAGGATTCTTGTTGACCTGCAAATGAAGCATCAGGTAAATCTTCAGCAGTTGCAGATGATCTTACTGCAACATCTAATTGACTTACATCTATCTTTTGATTTTCGGCAAGTTTGTCATAAGCTTGCTTAATTTCAGTTTCCATTTGTTCTGGGAACTTAGAAGACAATATATGCATTCGAATCTCTTCTCCTTTCTTTTCGAGAGCAGATAAATCAGAAGTATTTAAATCAGATAGTATATCTCTTATCTTTTGGTCAAGATTATTTGCTTTAATAAACTCACGATATGCATATGCAGATACTGCAAATCCATATGGTACTTTTATACCAGAACTAGACAAGTTTCTATACATCTCTCCAAGATTTGCATTCTTTCCTCCAACTAGTGGAATATCCGATTTAGTTATTTCATCAAACCAATATATGAATTTATCTGTACTTGAAGAAACAGTATTATCTTGGCTTGGGACTTGTATATCTTGAGGATTCATAGAGTTTGGGCAATAAATTATATATATTATTAGATATATATAATCTAGACTATTTTATGAAGTTTAGCAATTGAGATTTAATATTTCTAACTAAATATTCTTAAGCTTTCTTGATTTGGAATAGAAATAGAATATGGTTATTAATATGGTAACAAGGAATATTGGAAGACTTGCTAAGATGATTGTAGCGAATGATGTTTGATTTTGAATGTTTTGTGATAATTCTTTAATATTTTCAATTTCATAAGTTGGAACTGAATTAATTGACTCTGGCTTAGATACAAAGGCTACTTCATTATTAACATTCTTCTTATTATCTAATCTAACAAGTATTGGTTGGACTTTTGAATAGTTAGAGTAGCTTACCTTTACAGTATGTTCTCCACTTTCTATATTATTAAAAGTAGCAATACCATTACTATTGGTATATGCTTCTTTTGGAGAAGAATAAAGGGTTACTAATACATTCGCTTTTGGATTTCCATTTTCATCTTCAACTTTAATATATACAGTTACTAATTCCAAATTAGAAGTAGTACTAGATGAAGTTTCAGAAACTATATTAATTGGAATATTATCTGATGAATTCATAGAATTTGTTGAGCTACTATTTGAAACAAGATAATTTTCTTCACCTATCAATATATTTAGTATTCTGCTCCCACTTATATTACCAGCCATATCAACCGAATAGTATGTGATTGCATTTTTTCCTCTTGGAAGATTCAGATTAATAAGAAAAATGCCTTGTGAGTTTGATTCAGTAAACATCGTTCCAAAATATATCTTAGAGTTTACTTCTGCTGTTCCTGTAATATCTACTTTTTGTGAGCTAAAATTATATGACAGCGTATCAAGTTCAGCTACATTTTTAATTAACCCAATTGAATTAATTCGTACTTTACTTGTAATAGTATCGAGAGTTATTGTTACAGAATATATTGATGAGACGTTTTGAGAAACATCTTTAAATCTTACATATATTCTTTTTAATCCGTCTAAATTTGATAATTGAAACTTTTTACTAGGTAAGTAAGTCTCCCAACTTGAATCAGTAAAATCTTCCCTTTCAGATAATTGCATTTGGTATACACCTGATTCAGTATCAATTGAAGAAATAGCTAGATCTACTATATTTGAATTTGTATAACCATTTGAATTTGGTATCGATATACTACCAATTGGACTATCAACATCTCTATTGTAATACAATTTTATTGAGCTAATAGAAATATCCGATTCAATATTTTGATAAACATTGGCCTTTAATTGAATATACCTAGAATTACTTGAATTAATTCCTAAGTTTTCAAAATCAGTTCTATTTTTATTAAACCCCCCATTTTGAGTTATTTGACCAAGTGAAATATATTGAGAATTAGTTAATTGATCAGTTGTGTTTCCAGTTCTTATAAATATCTCATATGAATTTGCTACATTCATATTATCTGCCAAAACACTTAAAGCTGTATTCCCCCAACCACCATTCCAGTAAAGATCTTCTATTTGTGATTCATAACTTCCTGAAACTGGAAATCTTGTTTCCTCGCTAGAATATGTATTAAGTGTACTATTTGTTGAAGCGTAGTATTCTTGAATCCAGGAACTTGATCTTGCAATATTTGAAAGTGTAAATTCATCAATCATTCCTCGATAGTATCTCGCCCAGTAGTTATAGTAATTATTATGTAATCCTAATCTAAATAAATTATTCCATTCACTATAATTTGGAGTTGTAAACGGTGAGCTTGATATTTCTTTACCATTAATATATATCTTTGCGGTAGTTCCATCAAAAGTAGCTGTTACATAGTAATATTCATTAACTGCAATTACATGATCTGGGTTTGATCCTGGGTCTCCACTTAATTGAAGATCTGAGCCACCTGGAAAGAAATGTTGAAATTGCAAAGTATTTGCAAAATACCAAAGATATAGCTCATTATTTGCTCCAAATCCATCTCCTAAACCTTCACCAATATAGAATATTAATCTTCGATCAGTTCCATCAGTAACTTTAATCCAAGTAGAGATTGTAAATGAACTTGCATTAAAACTAGTTTTAGGAGAATACTCAATATATTTACCAGATGGACCAAGTTGTGGTGCATTACCTAATTTACCATTTCCAACCCTATTCTCTGCAGAAACATTTGTTGAGTTGTAGCCATTACTAGTTGAGTCTAAATATGATCCTGTAGTTTCTTTGAAATGTTGAACCATAGTAAAGTTTGAATCCCACACATTAGTAGCATTTGCCGAAGTATTTGCTTCTAAATTACCATAATACATATATATGTAGTTATGAGTTGAAGCTTGTGCCTCTATTTTTAATACCTTAACCCAAATGATGGCCTCAAGGGAAACATTATCCCATTTTTCTATCTCATAACTTAACTCAGTTGTATTGTCATATGAAAGAAATCGAATATCCTCTCCAGCATTTTTTGATTTACTAAAATCAAAATTTGAAGAATTTAACTTTACTAATAATGGGAAGTTTAATAGATTTTCAGATATTTTCGAATTATCAATATCTATCTTCTTCCTATATCCCCACAAGTTATTCCACCAATTCTTTTTAATAACCGATAAATTACTTTTAGAATTAGCTTCTACTATATTTAAGTTAGTAAGTTTTCCTGATGTAAAATCAACTGTACTTTCCTTGGATACTTCAGATACAACATATGCAGTAATATCCTTTCTCCCTATTACTACAATCACTATGCATAAAAAGATTGTAATAAAGACAAGAAAAATACTGGATAGTGCAAATCCTTCAATACCAACAATATTAATCGACTTTCTTAATATTTTCATAAAGTAAATAAAACTTAAGATTTCTTAGAACAAGCTTAGTCAAATCAGAACTTGCTATTAAGGTTATTTCAACTAATACTCCCGATTTAATCATCTAGTAAATACGAATATAGACGATAATAATATATATAATTTAGGGAAGGATGACAAAATTATCCAAAGTAAAAAACAAAAAAAAGAAACTTAATTTTTTAAGTTCCTTTTAAAAATATTTATCTGATTTCTCTAACTATTTTCTATTATTTCTCTAATCTTATCCTCTAGCACTTCCTTCTTTGGAAGATACATTTCATATTTGGCAATAAAGAGATTGTTTGATATTCCTCCAAGTGCATATTCTGCTTCAACTTCATTTTTCTTAGCAGTTAGAACTATACCTATTGGCAAATTATCGTCTTGTTGATTCTCTTCTTTTTTAAAGTAATTTAGATATAAATTCATCTGCCCTATATCTGCATATCCAACTTTATCTAATTTTAGGTCGATTAGAATAAAACACTTAAGTATTCTATGATAGAAAACAAGATCAATATAGAAGTGATTAGTACCTAAACTAATCCTATACTGTCTTGAAATAAAGCTAAATCCTTTTCCCATTTCTAAAATAAACATTTGAAGATTATCTACAATACTTTGCTCTAAATCTTTTTCACTACTAGGACCTGAATCAGGAAATCCCAAGAACTCAAACACATACGGATCTTTTACGATTACATCAGAATTAAAGTTATTGTTCTTAATTTCTTTCAATACTTTTGTGTTAGCTTCACTTTTAGATAATATTAATCTTTCATACAAACTGGTATTAATTTGCCTTTCAAGCTCACGAACAGATAAGTTGTCTTTAATTCCAAGTTTTTCGTAGAACAGCCTTTCCAAATTATCTTGAATACTTAATAAAGCATTATAGTGGCTCCAGCTTAATTTGGCGGACACTGTCCGCCAAATTGGATAATAGACAAAAAACCTTCTCATATCTAGTAAATTTCTTCTGCTAAAACCTTTACCATATATACGAAACAAGTCATGAGATAATTTATCAAGTAATTCTGTTCCGTATTCCGCTTTCTCATTTCCTGCTTGTTCAAACTCAACTATCCTTTTCCCAATCTTCCAATATGTTTCTACAAGTGTACTATTTACCTGAGAATATGCTTTTTGCTTCCCTGAAGTAAATATTCCACCTATTTCAGTAATTAATTTTGAATATTCATTATCTTTTGAAGGTCTTATTGATTTATCTTTGTTATCCAAATTAATGGGATTAATATATTAATTAAATACATTTACCATTAAATACATTAGAGGAACTTTAGAACTAGATTAGAGTTTACAATTGTCCAGACAGTGTCTGGATAATTTAATAAGGGACAATTGGGAAGGCACTGGAAAGTATTATCAAATATCACTAACGAATACTAATCGAATTCTCTAACATCAAGATAATTTGGACACTGTCCAAACTATTTGAGTTATACACTTGGAATGGGACTTTTCATTAACTTAGAAGATCAATACCGATTAAATTGGGATGGAAATATAGTTTCTTAACCATGACATTGTGCAGACAGTGTGTGCACAATTTGAGAATACCCTATCAGAAGGGTATTTGAAAGAAATATTCAAAATGCCAAGCGAACATTAACCGAATGCTGTAATTCCGCAGACAGTGTCTGCGGAATTAAGATAACACATACCCAGTATGGGTTTTACAAATATTGATATATAACATAAAACATTTGGCAGACACTGTCTGCCAAATTAACAAGCTATGAGATAAACTGATAATTATCTATTCACACTTACTTTCACAAGTAGAAAATGCAGAGTAATCAGAAAGTGAATTGCATTTTTGAATACAAGATACACAAGAAGAATATCTTGGATCTTCTATCTTTTGACATGTACCTGAAGTTTCCTTACATGATACATATTGTCTACATTTATCTCCCATTGAATACAACATAGTACAGGAGGTACGATCAGATTGATAACCACAAGTAACATCTGTCCCATGACAATTAGTTACCCCACATGTAAGAGAATTCGAAGAGGTTGATTGAGTGGTTGATGACTTAGAATTAATATCATATTTAACACTAAATGTGCTTATTGACATTCCATAGTTTATTCCAAGTACAAAACATGCAATTGGAAGAGTGATGAAGATAATAAGTGCAAGTGTTTTTGAAAGAGTTGTAACTGTTGTTAATGAAGTTGGCAGTTTCATTATCTTAGATTAATATTTAAATACCTTTTTAAGTGCAATAGGATAGAGTGGCTTATTTATTACTAGATCATAGACTGATGGATATTCTGTAAGCTTATTTGTAAATCCTAATTTGAAATCTCTAATTCCCTTAGTACTACCTCCATCATAGAAATCTACTATTTTGTATCCTTCATCTTTGGCCCATTTAATAATGGAAAATCTCATATATGTAGGTGATTTATATTCCACACCATTTTCTGTATTAAAACTAGAAAGAATTATTAATGATTCTTGTTCTTTGAATTCATATAGAAATGCACCACTTAGAACCTCTCCGTTCAGCTTTATACTCATAACCTTAGCTTGGCCTTCTGAAAGAATCTTTTCATAAAACATTTTCCCTGGATCTTCAAAGTGTTTATCTTCAATTGACTTAGTAAAATATGTCCAAAATTCTTCAAACATAATCTTCTCGGTCTTTTTATCATTTTGATTACTAATTCTTACTTCAACTCCATTAGTATTTTGTAATTTCTTAAGATTAGCTCGAACATCTTTTCTAAAACTAGATTGGATGACATCTATGGTATCTGTAAGATCAACATATATTGTTGAATTTAGCTTTCTAAGTGAAGATTTAGTTTGAATTAATAGTTTGGAATTTTTAAGAAATGAATCTAGCTTTGAATTCTTTTCTGGTATTAGGCTTACTGGACTTACTTGAAGAAATATATTTATATTTGTTCCAAATGCTTTCTCAGTTGAAAAATATTCTTTTAATTCTTTAAGAAATTCATCAAATTGAGTTTGATTAATTTCACCCACCTTAATTACAGGACCATAGTTGAGTTGAAGAACATTAAATGCCTTTAGTATTCTACTTTTAACTACACGACCAATAACTAGATCATAGCCATCAGTGTTTTGGTAAACAAATCTTACTTGATCTGGGAAATTTAAGGATTGAACATTATTCCACTCTCCACTTTGTGACAAGTGATATGCTTCAGACTTAAATCCTTTTATCATTATTTCATACTCCTCTTTTGTAAGTATCTTTAGCATAGTTAGCTTTTTTAATTTCTCTGATTATATCCTTTAACATTTATCTTTACGAGAAGAAACAAATATAT
>JBAXKR010000022.1:0-12133 GCA_037135235.1 bacterium
GTTTAAGAAATGGACTATTAATCCTGATAATATTCAAGGAGATGGATTAATATTCTGGAGAATACTAGTTACTGAACTTTGGATGGAAAATTATCTTGATTAAATATATCTACTAATACATTTTAAGTTTAATATTATATGGAAAAAATACGAGAAGTAACTGAAGGTAGATTTGAAAGAGTTGCTGTTAAAACTCACCTTATACATATTAAAGAAGACTTTTTACCTGTGGTAGAAAAGTATGTTGTTCCTTTGTACAAACAAGGTGACTTTATTGCTATATCAGAGAAGGTTATAACCATAACTCAAGGAAGGGTTATTCATATGTCAGCAGTAAACCCAGGTTTGCTTGCTAAGCTTGTAGTTAAAGGTGTTAAAAAATATGAATTTGATATTGGATATTCTCACCCTGCAAAGATGCAAGTTGCAATTATGCAAGCTGGTTGGTGGAGAGTATTCTTTGCAATGATTGGTGGATCTATTACTAGGCTATTTGGTCGACATGGAGATTTCTATAGAATAGCAGGACACAGAATCTCTGAAATAGATGGGTTTAATCCTCATGCTATGGCTCCTTTTAATGAATTTGCAATGCTAGGTCCTGATAAACCATCTGAGTTTTGTCAGAGTATCGAAGATAAGTTTGGAATACCTTCTGTGATTATTGATGGGAATAATATTAATGTAGAAGTATTAGGTTTAAGTAAGGGAGTTCCATATTCAAAAGCTGAAGTTAGAGATATTCTTCTAGATAACCCAATGGGCCAAGATGATGAAATGACTCCTGTAGTAATTATTAGGAAGATCTAATTACAAAACAATAAGTTATAAATGGAATTTCTTAAGTGAAATCTACTTCGTCATAAAATGAGGGCAAAAAAAATGTAACTGACTTTCTACTGTTACTTATACTGAGAATACTTTAATATTGATATTAACATTATGAAAACAACTAAATCATTCACAATAGTTGAGCTACTTGTGGTTATGGCAGTAATAGGAGTACTTTTGGGTCTAGCAGTATTTGGTATTCAAGCACTTCAAAAAGCGCAAAGGGAAACTCAACGTCTTCAAGATTTAAAAAATATTCAAGGTCAACTTGAATCCTACTATTCAAAAGCTAAGAGTTATCCTATTGGATGGGGTTGTCTTTCTGCAAGTGGAGCAGGTGTGACAACTAATCAAGTAAGAGTTGAGAATATTGATGATAGTGAGGGAAATGCAGTTGCAACTGGAAACTTTGTTATTTCGGGAAACACTTGGTTTGGTAATGGATTTAGTTCGACATTTCCAATACAATCACAAACACCCGAATTCGGATACTTAGCTGCTGTTCCAAACCCAGATATATCATATGCAAACATGTCTGCTAATGGTTGTGGGTCATATGTTGCAACTGCTGACCATTGGTATATATTTTATCTTCAATTAGGTTGTACATCTCAAGAGTATGCTCTATTTGCATGCACAGAAAATGGACTTACCGCAAACCTAGGTAGTAAGAATGATTAAATATATTTTTTGATTAACGATTTATTAACTCCAGATTTTTTGAAACACAAAAGCAAGGAAGCAGAAGAAAATACGCATCTGTTTGAGGAATTTTACGCTCAAAAAATACTAAACAAACAATGCAGGTTGCACTTATTGATAAATCTAATTCAGATTTAATGATTATTTAATCCTCTCTTTGTAATAATCTTTGTAAATATATTCTCAACATATATATATATATTTAATTATAATCCCTCCTTTAATGAATAAAGAAAACTCAGAAGTTCTTTTTAATCAAAAGACAGTAAGACGACATTGGGACAAAGATAAAGAAAAATGGTATTTTGCAATAGTCGATGTTATTTCAATATTAACTGAAAGTTCTAACCCACAAGTATATTGGAGAGTATTAAAGAAAAGATTAACTAAAGAAGGATCATTCCAAACCGTTACAAATTGTAACGGTTTCAAAATGCTAGCTCCAGATGGCAAGTTACGAGATACTGATGTTGCAGATACTGAAACTTTGCTTAGACTTATTCAATCAATCCCATCTCCAAAAGCAGAACCATTTAAGATATGGCTTGCTAAAGTTGGATATGAAAGAATGCAAGAAATGAGAGATCCTGAGGTTGCATTTAATAGAACAAGAGAATACTGGAAGAGAATGGGAAGAAGTGAAAAATGGATACAACAAAGAATGTTCGGCCAGGAAGTTAGAAGTAATTTAACTGACTACTGGAGTGATCATGAAGTAAATGAAATAGATGAATTTGCATCACTTACTAATATTATACATAAAGAATGGACTGATATATCTGTGAATGAACATAAAGATTTAAAAGGTCTTAACAAAGAAAATCTCAGAGATCATATGAGTGATACTGAATTAATATTTACATCTCTAGCTGAGTTATCAACAAAACAAATTGCAGTGTCAAAAAGTGCAATAGGCTTTGATGAGAATATTGACCCTGCTAAAAGTGGTGGAAAGATTGCTAAAAATGCTAGACTAGAACTTGAAGCGAAGACTGGTAATAATGTAATAACTGGAGATAATTTCCTAACAAATGAAAAGTCTGAAAAAATACTAGAATAAATATTAATAAGATAGAGTAAAGAAAACACAGGTGGTTACAATTTGTAACCACCTAAACTATTATCTAATGTGAATTTATGCCTTTTGACTAATTAATTCTTTAGCAACTAGCTTGCCTTTCTCCCACTTAAGTAGATATTCACTCTCTTCATTAAGTTCTGATCCTAGTAACATTGAAGATAAGTTATTCTCAATATTCTTTTGTATTACTCTTCTTATCTCTCTTGCACCATATAGATCACTAAATCCTTTTTCTAAAACCATCTCCACAATTGTTTTGTCGAATTCAACATTAATCTTTTGTGCCTTTATCTCTCCCTTAACTTTTTCAAGTTCAAGTTTAACAATATCTTTTATTTCCCCTTTAGTTAATGATTCAAATATTATTATCTCATCTATTCTATTTAGAAATTCTGGTTTGAAGAATTTATTAAGTTCAATCATTACCTCATCTTTTACTTTTCCCCAACCTGTTCTTTTTTCTTTTGGAGCAATAATCTTTTCTTCATCAACAAACCCACCTTTCTTTTTATTATTTTCAGTTAACTCAACTTTAAAATCAAAACCTAAAGTATTTCCAATCTTACCTTCTCTTGTGAAGTCTTGAATAATATCTGCACCAATATTTGATGTAGCTATTACTATAGTATTTTTGAAATCTACAACCCTCCCTTTTCCATCTGTAAGTCTTCCATCTTCAAGTATCTGAAGTAATGAATTGAATACTTCAGGATGAGCTTTTTCGATTTCATCAAGAAGAATAATAGAATATGGTTGCCTTCTTATCTTCTCAGTTAATTGTCCACCATCATCAAAACCAATATATCCTGGAGGAGAACCAATAAGTTTAGAAACATTAAACTTCTCTGAATATTCACTCATATCTATTCTTACAATTGCATTTTCAGATCCGAATAGTATCTTTGATAGTGTTTTAGCAAGCTCTGTTTTACCAACACCTGTAGGGCCTAGAAAAAGGAATGATGCAATTGGTCTATTGGGATTTTTAAGTCCTGCTCTTGCTCTTCTAACAGCTTCAGCTACTGCTTTAACAGCTTCATTTTGTCCAATTAACTTTTTATGAATTTCACTTTCTAGTTTAAGTAGTTTCTTTTTTTCTTCTGATTTTAGTTCTGTTACTGGAACATTTGTAATTTGGGAGATAATAGTTGCAACATCATCTACAGTTAATACAGGTGTTCCTGTTCCTCTACTTTGATTCCATTTATCAATTAAAGGTTTAAGTTCATCTGATTTTTTATCAATATCAATTTTCAAAACTGTAGCTTCTTCATATTTTTTAGTTCTTGTTAAACTTTCCCTTTCTTGTTCAAGTTTTTTAATTTCAGATTCTAGTGCTCTAATATCATCAGGTTTACTAAATGCTTCAAGTCTTAATTTTGATGCGCCTTCATCTATTACATCAATAGCTTTATCAGGAAGAAATCTATCTGTTATATATCTTTCACTAAGTTCAGCAGCAGCAACTAATGCTTCATCACTAATCTTTATTCTATGATGCGATTCATATTTATCTACTATTCCTCGAAGAATATCTATAGTTTCACTTACACTCGGTTCATTTACAATAATTGGTTGAAACCTTCTTTCAAGTGCTGCATCTTTCTCAATATATTTTTGATATTCATTAAGTGTAGTTGCTCCAATTACTTGAAGTTCACCACGAGCTAGTGGTGGTTTAAGAATGTTCGATAAATCAAGTCCACCTTCTTGGTTTCCCGTGCCTACAATTGTGTGAAGTTCATCAATGAATAGAATTACTTCTCCATTACTTTTTTGGATTTCTGATAATATTTTCATTGCTCTTTCTTCAAATTCTCCCCTAAACTTAGCACCAGCCATAAGTAAACCTAGGTCAAGTGCCATAACTCTTTTGTTAAGCAGTGTTTCTGGAACGTTTTCAGATGCAATCTTTAGTGCAAGTCCTTCTGCAATTGCAGTTTTGCCAACTCCAGGATCTCCAATTAAAACAGGATTATTCTTTTTTCTACGAGAGAGGATTTGAATTACTCTAGTAACTTCATTCTTTCTTCCAATAACTGGATCTATTTTTCCAGATCGCGCATATGCAGTTAAGTCTTTTGCGAATTTATCTAGTGTTGGAGTTTTACTCGCATCTTTTTTGTTAGCATCACCTTCTCCTACAACTTCTGTTACAACTTTATGAAGTTTTTCATAAGTAAGTCCCATTGATTTTAGAACTTGAGCACCTAATCCTTCTCCTTCTGAAACAAGACCTAATAGAATATGCTCAGGTCCTATGTATGTATGGTTCATATTTCTTGATTCTTGGAAAGTGATTTCAAGAACTTGTTTTGCACGAGGTGCTAAATCAATTCGTCCTTCACTAAAGTTTCCAGCTGTCATCATTGAAGTCATATTAGTTCTGACTTCCTCTGTGTCCATATTAAGTTTTTCAAATATTTTTTGAATTAGTTCATCTTGAAGAAGAGCAAGTAATATATGCTCAGTATCTATATATTTTCTTCGAAACTCTACAGCAATTGATGCAGCATTTTGTAATACCGCTTTTGCTTTTTCAGAGAATATTTCTAGTAAGTTAAACATGTTATCCATAATATTTTCTTAATACTTATTTTAATTTCAATCTGGTCCTTTGATATATATATATCACCTATATATATTGTGAGGATGAAGTTACCTTTATACGAACTCCAGTACCTCTCACTAGAAGGTATTATATTTCATTAGCACTTGATATGCAAGAGTGCTAATTGTGTTTTAGAAAGAATAACTACAAATACCGTAAGTTTAAGAAATAATTGAGAGAAGTTACATACTTTTATCCGGTATATATGTGAAAATACTGGCTTGTTAATCTTATGTAGTTTGTGTTTATATGTTAGTTGAGGATATAATCCAATTCTGATTAATATTAAATTAATGTTGTTTTAATTTAGATTCAAGTATACTTTGCCTGTTTTAATACTATATATATAAGGAAAAATTTATGAAACTAGTAGTAGTAGAATCTCCAACAAAAGCAAAAACAATCTCTAAGTTCCTTCCTAAGGAATATTATGTTATTGCATCTCAAGGCCATATCAGGGATCTTCCAAGAAATGCAGCTGAAGTTCCTGCTAAATTTAAGAAAGAGAAATGGGCAAGTCTTGGTGTTGATGTTAAGAATGATTACAATCCTCTCTATGTAATATCTTCTGAAAAGAAAAAAATAATTAAATCTTTGAAAGAACATCTAGAAAAATCTGATGAATTAATACTCGCAACTGATGAAGATAGAGAAGGAGAATCTATTTCTTGGCATCTTAAGGAAGTTCTTAAGCCTACAGTTCCAGTATCTAGAATGGTATTTCATGAGATTACTAAAGAAGCAATTAGTGAGGCTTTAAAATCTCCTCGTAAGATTGATCAAAAAATTGTAGATGCTCAAGAAGCTAGAAGAATACTAGATAGACTTTTCGGTTACACACTATCCCCTCTTCTATGGAAGAAAATTGCGCTTGGTCTTTCTGCAGGAAGAGTTCAATCTGTTGCTGTAAGATTAATTGTAAGTAGAGAAAAAGAAAGAAGAAATTTTGTTAAAGGATCTTTTTGGGATCTTAAAGCTATTGTTACTCCAACAGCACTTGCTGATAAGTTTGAAAGTTCGCTAGAAAAGGTTGGGAACTTATCTGTAGCAAAGGGTGCTGACTTTGATGAACAAACTGGAAAGATAAAAAATGAGACTAAGGTAGTACTACTTGATGAAAAATCTGCAAATAAAATTAAAGATCTTCTAAAGGATTCTGAATTTAAAGTATTAGATGTAAAAGAATCCGAACAATTAAGAAATCCATATGCTCCATTTATTACATCTTCTTTACAAATTGAAGCAAATAGAAAGTTAGGCTTTGCTGCAAAGTACACTATGCAAGTTGCTCAAAGACTCTATGAAAACGGACTCATAACTTACATGAGAACTGATTCTACAAATCTATCTTCTCAAGCACTAGATGCTATTAGATCAAATATTGTAACTAGATATGGAAAAGAATATTTATCTGAAGATATAAGGGTGTATACAAAGAAAGCTAAAGGAGCACAAGAAGCTCATGAGGCAATAAGGCCAGCTGGAAGCTCTATGCAAACTGCAGATGAACTAAGATTATCTGGAGATGAATCAAGGCTATATGACCTTATTTGGAAAAGATCTATGGCAACACAAATGAAAGAAGCAAGAGTTAAAGTTATTAGTATATCAATTAATTCTAAAGTTTCCGTTGATTCAAAATCTAAAGATATTGCAGAACTTGCTAAATTAGATAAGGAATCTCAAGAAATTAATTTCTTGTTTAAAGCTTCTGGAAGAAGAATAATATTTCCAGGATTTTTAAGAGCGTATGTTGAAGGTAATGATAATCCTGAAAATGCACTTGATGACTCAGAGAAAATATTGCCTGAATTAAAAGCAGAGCAAATATTAAAGTTACTCGAATTAACTGAAGAATCTCATGAGACTAAACCACCTGCAAGATATACCGATGCTACTCTTGTTAAAAAACTTGAGAGTGAAGGTATTGGAAGACCTAGTACATATGCCTCCATTATTTCTACAATTATTGATAGAGGATATATTGTAAAAAAGAACAATCAATTAATTCCAACATTTACAGCTTTTTCTGTAACAAATCTATTAGAAACATATTTTACTAAATTAGTAGATTTAAATTTCACAGCTGAAATGGAAAATAGTTTGGATAAAATAGAAGAAGGTGAAATTAAATGGCTACCATATTTAAAATCTTTCTATGAAGGAAAAGAAGGTTTAGAAAATCAAGTCAAAGAAAAAAATGAAGTAATTGATGCAAGATCAATGTGTACTTTAAAAATTGCAAATTTCCCTTATGATATTAGAGTTGGTAAATACGGTGCATTTGTGGAAATTGAGAATAAAAAAGATCCTGAAAATCCAACAAGAGTAACTATTGATGAATCAGTTGCACCTGCAGATATTAATGAAGAAGATGTTAAAAGACTTATTGTTGCAAAAAAAGAATCAGATAAACCTCTTGGAAGTGATCCAGTTACTAAACAAGATGTATATCTATTAGTTGGGAAATATGGTCCTTATGTTCAACTTGGAAGACCAGTTAAAGAATCAAAAGAAAAAGTAAAAAGAGTATCTATACCTAAAACATTACCATTAGATCAAGTTGATATTAAAAAAGCTTTACAACTACTTGAACTTCCTAAAACACTTGGACAAAATTCTGATGGTAAAGATGTAAAGATAGGAATAGGTCGATTTGGACCATATATCTTGATTGATGGAGTATTTAAATCAATTCCAGCAAAAGAAGATATGTTTGCACTTACACTAGATGAAGCAATTGAGATATTTAGACTAAAGCTTCTTAAGGCTACTGGGAGAAAGAGATTCTTCCCTCGCAAAAGTTTTAAAAAGTAGTATAATAGGCATCAACCACTTAAAAATCAAAATTATATGAAAAATATATTGGCGTATTTGTTTAGTGCTACAGTTATTATTAGTATCCTATTTGTATTTCTTGTAATGTTTTTTGCATCAAAATAATTAATCAGTTTTTTTGTTACTAATTTGTTTGATATTAAGTTAAAATATCCATAAGACATTTATTGTTTAAATGAAATTACTAAGAGAAAATACAAACAAAAAGACAAGTAGATTAGATAGTTATTCGAAACTATCTGCTATTAAGGCGGATAAGAAGACTTGGAGTAAAAGTAAAAAGGGAAAAGGTGGAATAAATATCAAAATTAAAAAGATTTTTGGAATATTCGTAGCTATTTTCTTCGTTCTTTTAATTGTAGGTACAATTGCAGGTCTTGCAGTTATTGCCCACTATAGCTCACTTGTTCCAGATCCAAATACCATAATTACTGTTAAGCAAGATGAATACTCTACTTTTTATGATAGAAATGGGAAAGAGTTATTTAAGCTAATTGGTAGTGAAAATAGAATTGTTATTGATAATTTAAGTGATGTTCCAGAATCTGTTAGATGGGCATTTATAGTTTCTGAAGATGCAGAATTCTATTCTCATAAAGGTATAGATCTTGTTGCAATTGCAAGGTGTGCAGTTGGGAATATTAGTAATAAGCAACAATGTGGTGGAAGTACTATTACTCAACAGGTTATTAAAAACGCTGCATTTGAAGAAGCCATTAAAGCTGGAACAATATCAAAGTATGAAAGAAAAATAGAAGAGATAATAACTTCCCTTAGAGCTGAAGAATCTTTTACTAAAGATCAAATACTTTTATTCTACCTAAATAAAATTAATTTTGGAAGTAATCGATACGGACTCAAGACTGCTGCAAAAATATATTTCAATAAAGATCCAAAAGATTTAACTCTAGCTGAGTCAACACTTTTGGCTGGTATTCCTAACTCACCTACTAAATTCGATCCATTTGGAAATGTTTCGGAAAGTGTATGTAGAGTTAGTGATGGAGAAATATTTGCAGAATCAAATGTAATAAAACAAGAAGGAGTTGATGGACTATATAAGGATAAAGATGGTAATGATGTTATTAAAGCTGCTCCATATAAGTGTAGACAACTTTATGTTCTAAGACAATATGAAAAAAACTTAGGAAAGATTAATCAAAATGCTCAAATAATAACTCAAGCTGATATTGATAATGCAAGAAAAGAAGAGCTTAAATTCCAACCAAATGTTATGGATATTAAAGCTCCTCACTTTGTATTCTACGCAAGAGATCAACTTTACAATGCCGACTATAACTTCACTATTGATGGAAAAGCTATTACACCTACTGATATTGAAACTGGTGGATATAAGATATTTACGACACTTGACCTTGATATGCAAGATATTGCAGAGCAAGATTTAAAGAATTGGGTAGATGGTACAAAGGATTGTAAATGTGATGATGCAGGACTTGCTAAGAGATTTGGTGTATATAACGGTGCGATGGCAAGTATTAATCCTAAGACTGGTGAGATTCTTATGATGGCTGGATCAAAGAACTGGTTTGGTGAAAAACAAGAAGTAGTAACAACAGATGGCCCGCTAAAAGGGACTGCTAAGTTTGATCCAAAGGTAAATATATTAATAAGTAATCAACAAACAGGATCATCTAACAAACCTGTTTCATATATTGCTGGAATTGAAAATGGTTCTCTATACACTTCTTCATTTCTTCCAGATTTCCCTATAACTCTTGGCAAATATACTCCACAAAATGCTGAAGGTGGTAATGCAGGATATATTCCTAGCAGTAATACTAACTTCCTTAGAAATCAATTAAGACAATCACTTAACAGACCTGCTGTACTAGCAGCTGACATTATGGGGGTAGATGCAATGGTAGATATGTATGAAAAGCTTGGATATACAGAATTTAAAGATAGAAAGAATTTTGGTCTATCTTCAATACTTGGAGCAACAGCAGTTGAACCAATCGAACATTTTAACGCCTATGCAACTATTGCAAATAAAGGGAGATATCATAAACCTCAAGCAATATTGAAAATTGAAGATAGACTTGGAGTTGTTAAATATGAATATAAGCCAGATGAAGGTAAACAAGTTGTTGATGAAAGAGCTGCATATATAATCTCTGATATATTGTATAACTATGGAAAAGAAGCAGATACTGATCTTGTAAAAGTAACAGGTGGGCATAGTGTTTCAGGTAAGACTGGAACTAGTGATAGTAACAAAGATATGTACTTTGTAGGATATACCCCAGAATTAGTAACAGGAGTTTGGGTAGGTAATAATAACAATGCTGAGCCTCATAGACAAAATTATGCTGGTAATATGCTTCCTTATGGTTACAATGCTGCTAAACCTCTTTGGGTTAGATATTCAACTAAGGTTTTACCAAAGTACCCTAAGACACAATTAACGAGACCTGCAGGAATTGTAACTGCTGATGTGTGTTTGATCTCTGGTAAATTAGCTACTCCAACTTGTGGACCAACAACTAAAGAAATCTTTATTGATGGAAAATTACCTCCACTTGATGACAGTACCCAAACTATTAGAGTATGTACTGATAAGAATGTTTCTTTTGCTGATGCACAATCATTAAATATGGCAGCAAGGCCAATTGATGAAACTAATGGATTCGCAAAGGATGCACTTGTATCATATATCAAAGTTGGAAGTAAACCAGAACATCAAGCTCAATTTGATAAGGCATTTCCTCAAACTCTTCCAACTATAGTGTGTACAACTGACTATAACTCTATTGCAGCAGTTCCAAGTATCATTATCAATTCTCCTACAGATGGAGCTGTGATCCCTTCAGATAATAGAACCTTATCACTTAATATTCAGGCATTACCAGGTGTTGGAACAGTCAATTCAATTATTGTTACAGTTGGTTCGGTAACAGTAGCAAGTACAGCTGATGCAACATTAAATCAAAGTGTCATATTGGATAGTAGCTATGGATTTGGTTCTAAAACATTAACTGTTAGTGCAAAGGATACTTCTGGAAGAAGTGCTACAAAATCAATTTCTATTACACTTGATTCCCCTATCTCTACGCAAGCATTAAATATCACAAGTCCTAGTACTCCACCTAATTTATCTCAAGGAGATTCACAAAGTGTAGTTGTTAAATGGACAGGAACAGGAAGTGTTGTTGCTCCATCTAGCATTTCAATTAAAGTTGTAAATTCAACTACATCTGTAGTTATTATTGATGAATCAGTATCAAAAGGAAGTTCAGATACATATACTAAAAGTTCATTAATATTTCCAATTGCAGGAACATATACAATAACTGCAAAGTCTGGAAGTATGAGTGTAACTAAAACGATTACAGTGAATTAAGCATTTGTAGAGCTGGATATCAGTTCAATAGCATTTTGCTGTTTTAGGAAATCAATTTCTTCAGAAGATACAAATCCTTTATAATCTTCATTGTTTGTTAATATATTTGCACTTAGGAGATTAACTAAATCAGGAACACTCCTGATTAGGATTTTTGCAAGTATAGCTTTTCTATCATTGATAACTATTATATCCTCACTAGTAATATGCCTGTTAAATATAGCTATTGGTAAATTACTTATAGAAGTATGCTCTATAGAGTAAAGAGTCATATAATTACTTTCTTTCAACAAATAAGTCTCTTTCATAATATATTGGGTACAAATAATATTGCAAAAAAGATTATATCATGAATTCATTATTTTCTAGTCCTTTGTCTAGCTTGATGTTCTCCTATATCTAAAAGCACTTGAAATACTTCTGGTTCCTGCTTTACGTAACATTTTGCAACCTCAACTATTGCTACCCATTCTTTTCCTTTCCCTTTTGTTAATTCACCAATTTCACGAACAAAAAAATCTCGATGATTTCCATCTTTTATATATGATACTGATCTGTTTGATTGAGCACCTCTTAATATTTGTATTGTTCTATCATTTTTTGCTGATTTCATTGCTCCAATGTAAAGTTTTTCAAATGACTCTGAATTTTTATCATAATCCATCATATTTATTCTTAGCAAATTTATATCTTTATTGTACGGGAT
>JBAXKR010000023.1:0-11874 GCA_037135235.1 bacterium
TGGGTGCAAAGGAAGTCCCGGATGAAATAGGAGGATATTTTAATAAGAATAAATTTTATTGTATTGCTCCCACTAAATCTAAAGATTTTATACTTTATTGGGATTCAGAAAAAGACAAGTGTAGAAATGGGGTGATCTTTATAGGTAAAAATAACACTTGGTATCTTTCACGAGATTACTATATGTGGATTAATTTTCTTCCTATTTATAATAAGGAGGTAGCTAGATTTACATTTGCTGATGTACGTGACACGCAATATCACATAGCACTACATGAGGATATTGCAAAATATTCTTACAAGCATGTAGCTATTTTAAAGAAAAGGCAGATTGCATCTAGTTATTACCATGCTGCTAAAATGATTAATGGATTTTGGTTTGAGGAAGGTTGGGTTAATAAGATGGCAGCTAGTCTTAAAGACTTTATTAATGAAAAAGGGACATGGCGTTTTTTAGAAGAATATAGAAACTTTCTAAATACACACACTGCATGGTATAGACCTTGTCAACCAGATAAAACATTTAACTGGGAACAAAAGATTGAAACAGTGCAAGGAGGTAGAAAGAAAGATATTGGTTTAAAGTCTGTTATGCTAGGAATTACTTTAGAGAAAGATCCTATTAATGGAGTGGGTGGACCTTGTTCTTTCTTTTTTCATGAAGAAGCAGGGATTGCTCCAAAGATGAATGAGACACTAGAGTATCTTCTCCCTGCATTAAAGTCAGGTATGATTTATACAGGAATGTTTGTAGTGGCTGGATCTGTGGGTGACTTAGATCAATGTGAACCTTTAAGGGATGTTATTTATAATCCAGATTCTAAAGATGTATTGGCTGTAGAGACTAACTTAATGGATGAAGATGGTCAGATAGGAAAGTGTGGATTATTTATTCCAGAACAATGGTCTATGAAACCTTGTATTGATGATTATGGTAATTCTTTAGTGGAAGAAGCCATGGAAATGATTGCACAGGAAAGAGTGCAATGGAAGAAATCACTTAAATCAAATGATTATCAACTTAGAATTTCTCAGAAACCCACTAATATTAGAGAAGCATTTGCGTATAGAAAATCTTCAGTTTGGCCTTTACACTTGATTACCAAACAGTTGAGAAGAATAGAAGATAAAGAATATTATTGTGAAGCTGTAGAATTACATTTTGATCAAGTGGAAGGTGTTGTATCTAAACACACTAATAAACTTCCTATTACAGAGTTTCCTATTTCACCAAAGACAGAAGACAAAGAAGGGGCAGTGTTGGTGTGGGAAAAACCAATTAAAGATGTTCCTTTTGGAACGTACTATGCTTCAGTGGATCCAGTTGGTGAGGGAAAAACAACTACATCTGATTCTCTGTGTAGTATTTTTGTATACAAGAGTCCGCTACAAACAACAAAACGTAAGTTAGATGGTACTATTGAAAACTCCATAGAAGGAGATAAGTTAGTAGCATCTTGGTGTGGCAGGTTTGATGACTTAAATAAAACCCATGAAAGATTAGAGCTTTTGATTACTTGGTATGGAGCATGGACTGTTGTAGAGAATAACATTTCTTTATTTATTCAATACATGATCTTTAGAAAAAAGCAAAAGTATTTAGTACCTAAATCTCAAATTCTTTTCCTTAAAGATTTAGGGAGTAATAACAATGTGTTCCAAGAGTATGGTTGGAAAAACACAGGAACATTATTCAAAACCCATTTAATATCTTATGGTATTCAGTTTCTTACAGAAGAGATTGATCATGAAACCAAAGAAAATGGAGATATAGTAAAAACCACTTATGGAGTGGAAAGAATAATGGATCCTGTTTTGTTAAAAGAAATGCAACAATATAGAGAAGGATTAAACGTGGATAGGTTAGTGGCATATTGTGCACTAGTTGCTTTTGCTAAAGTACAACAATCTAATAGAGGTCTTCCACATAAGGTTGAAACTGAAACAAATCCAAGAATAAGTTCTAAAAAGTCATCTAATTTGACTAAATTAACTATGAGCCCCTTTCGTAATATGGGGAAATCTGTTTCACGTGGAACAAATAACTTTGTAAAACAAGCATTTAGAAATTTAAAATAAATAAGATATGCCTTTAGTTATAAACGCAATGCAGGCAAAGAAAGGTGTAAAGAGTGATTACACTAGAATGGGTACACTTACCCAGCCTATACAATTTTTACCAAAGGAGCAGAAAGATAAAGAGTGGGGATGTTGGAATATGGATTGGTTTGAGATGGAAGGTCTTAGACAATTAAGAAGAAATGCTCGTAAACTTCTCAAGAATTATAAATTAGCCAATAGCATTATTGATAAAACAGATTATATAGTTGAGGAAGACAATCAATATGCAGATCTTGTAGACACCCTTACTAAAGAAGATGCAACAGCATTAGAGTTAAAGTTTTATCCTATTATTCCAAATGTTGTGAATGTTTTAGTGGGTGAGTTTGCTAAAAGATCTGATAAGATCCAATATGTAGCCACTGATTCTGCTAGTTACAATGAAATGCTGGAACAAAAAAGAGGGATGATTGAGGAAGTTTTAGTTAAACAAGCAGAAACTGAACTTGCTATGAACTTGATTAATCAAGGTGCAGACCCAGAATCAGAGGAATTTAAAAAAGCACTTGCTCCAGAAAATATAAAGTCACTACCTCAAATTGAAGAATTCTTTAAAAAGGATTATAGATCTATGGTAGAACAATGGGCTGCTCATCAGCATCAAGCTGATTATGAGAGGTTTAAAATGAAAGAGTTGGAGACAAGAGCTTTTAGAGACATGCTTATTACAGATAGAGAATTTTGGCATTTTAGAATGGATGAAGATGATTATGAAGTGGAGCTTTGGAATCCAATTCTCACTTTTTATCACAAGTCCCCAGATGTAAGATATATTTCACAAGGAAATTTTGTAGGAAAAATAGAACTTCATACTGTCTCTGATATCATTGATAGATATGGTTATTTAATGGACGATGAACAACTTAGATCACTTGAAAGCATTTATCCCAAAAAAGCAGCTGGTTACCCTATACAGGGTTATCAAAATGATGGTACTTTTTATGATGGTACCCGTAGTCATGAGTGGAATGTTAGTTCTCCTTCTCTTGGCTTTAGGCAGTTTACTAGTGTCAATGATTACTTTCTGGCTGCTGGGGATGATATTATTACCCGTATTCTCAATGAGAGTGAAGATCTTGCAGATTTTGGGACCTACCAATTACTAAGAGTAACTAGTTGTTATTGGAAATCTCAAAGAATGGTGGGTCATCTCACTAGAATTGATCCAGAAAATGGAATGAAATTTCACGAAGTAGTGACAGAAGATTATGTTATTACTGTACCCCCTATTTATGACACTAAAGTCATGAAGAATAAAAATGCAGAAACACTTGTACAGGGTGAGCATATTCAGTGGATTTGGATTAACCATGTATGGGGAGGACTTAAGGTTGGACCTAATAGACCTAGTTTTTATGGTAATTCAGATTACATGGGGTTACAACCTATCTATCTAAACATTAAACCAATTAAGTTTCAATTTAAAGGTGACTTTACTTTATATGGATCAAAGCTTCCAGTGGAAGGTTCTGTTTTTACAGATCGTAACTCAAGATCTGTTTCTTTAGTAGATAAGATGAAGCCTTTTCAAATAGGGTACAATTTAGTTAATAATCAAATTAGTGATATTTTAATTGATGAATTAGGAACTGTTATTATGTTGGATCATAATGCATTACCTAAACATTCAGCAGGTGAAGACTGGGGTAAGAACAACTATGCTAAAGCATATGTTGCTATGAAGAACTTTCAGATTTTACCACTAGATACTTCTATCACTAATACAGAAAATGCTACTAGCTTTAATCACTACCAAGTTTTAAATCTTGAGCAGACACAACGAATGTTATCTAGGGTGCAACTTGCAAGTTATTTTAAACAACAAGCTTTTGAGGTGATTGGTATTAATCCTCAAAGAATGGGGCAGGTAATGAGTCAAGAAACTGCCACTGGAGTTGAACAAGCTATGAGTGCTAGTTACTCTCAAACAGAAATGTATTTTGTACAACACTCTGAATATTTAATGCCACGAGTACATCAGATGAGAACAGATCTAGCGCAGTACTATCATTCTAATAATCCTAGTATACGTCTTAGTTATCTCACTTCTTTAGATGAAAAAGTTAACTTTCAGATGAATGGCACTGAACTTTTATCTAGAGAATTGAATGTATTTACCACCACTAAAGTAAATCACAAGGCAGTGATGGAGCAAATCAAACAACTTGCTATTCAGAATAATACAGCTGGTGCTTCTATATATGATCTTGCATCTATAGTAAAAGCAGATTCTATGGCTGAAGTAACACATGCGCTTAAGTCTATTGAGGAGAAGACAACTAAACAAAGACAAGAGCAAATGCAACAAGAACAACTTATGCAGCAACAACAGCAGGAAGCTGCCTCTCAAATGCAAGAAGCTAAACAAAAGTTTGAGGCTGAACAAAATATGTTAAATAGACAAACAGATATTCAAGTGGCAGAACTTAAAGGTGCTGGTTTTCAAACAGGAGATATTAATGAAAATCAACAAACTGATTATATGGATTCTTTACAATACTTAGATAAAAAACGTCAGCAAGATGATATGATTAATCTTAAAAGAGAATCAGAAACTAATAAAAATAATAGAGAAAGTCAAAAAATGAGTTTAAAACAACAAGAACTAACTACTAGAGAAGACATTGCAAATAAACAACTTCAAGTAGCTAGAGAAAATAAAAACAAGTATGATAAGAAATCTAAAAAAGATTAATAGCTATATATTCCATATAATTTAAATAATTTTAAAGTTATATAACCTTTTAAAGTTTAAACTTGCATATATTATACTTAAGGAACAGAACTAAAACCAACTACATATGAGTTCCATTGACAACAAAGAATTAGATATTAACTTAGATGAGTTCTTACCCATGCCAGGGTCTGAACAAATTCTAACAAGTCCAGAGTCATCTAAAAATACAGTTTTTTCAAAACCTAAAGATTTAGACACTAGTTTCTTAGAACAAAAAGAAACAGTGGATAAAGAAAAAACTGAATTAAATCCTACTGAGCTAGAAGCTGCTAAGGAATTGATTAATGAAATCACTGATAATATTCCTGAAGATCCAAAACAATCAATAGGAAGATCAAAGATTGATAAAAGTGGACTTGTAGAAACTTTTTCAAAGCTCATTGAAGATGGTATGATTGTACCATTTGATGATGAAAAGAAGATGGAAGACTATTCCATGAAAGATTGGAAAGAATTACTCCAAGCTAACTTTGAAGAAAGAGAAAATAAAGTAAAACAAGAAGTACCAGGTACGTTCTTTGAAACACTACCAGATGAATTAAAATATGCTTATAAGTATATTGCAGATGGTGGTCAAGATTTAAAAGGTTTGTTTAGAGCACTATCCCATGTAGAGGAAGTAAGACAATTAGATGCTTCTGCAGACACTGATCAAGAGCAAATTGCTAGACAATATCTTAGAGCCACTCAATTTGGAGATGATGATGAGATTAGTGAAGAAATTGAAACTTGGAAAGATCTAGGAACTTTAGGTAAAAAGGCTGCTCAGTTTAAACCAAAATTGGATAAAATGCAACAACAAGTTGTAGCTTATCAACTTGAACAACAAGAACAATTTAAACAACAACAACAAGAAGCAACCCATCAGTATATGGATAATATCTATAACACACTGAAAGAGGGTACTTTAAATGGTACTAAAATTGATAAAAAAACACAAGCATTTCTTTTTACTGAGCTCACTCAACCTAAGTATCAATCTATGCAAGGTAAAAACACTAATTTGCTTGGACACTTACTTGAAAAATATCAGTTTATTGAACCAAGATATGATTTAGTTGCTGAAGCACTTTGGTTATTAGCAGATCCAGAAGGCTTTAAAAACACCATTAAACAACATGGAAAAAATGAAGCAACTCAAGAAACAGTTAGAAAATTAAAAACAGAGGAAGGTAGAAAGATTTCATCTACTATGATGCAAGAAGAAGAAGAAACAAAACCTGCTAGAAGAAGTTTACCAAGATCACAAAATATATTTAAAAGATAATACACTAACCAATTAACAATAATAATTTATTATGGCAACACCAGTTTTAAACAACGGCCTGTTTCTGAGAGATACACAGTATCAGGCTAGTTCTCATGTGGATTCCTACCATTTGTTGAACATGCTTAGAGGCACTGAACCTATGGATATGGGTCCAGTTGATCTTTGGGCAATGGCACAAAAAGTAGAAATGCCCCTGTATCAAATGGCTTCCTTTGGAGGCAAAAACACAATTCTTGTAGATAACCCTCGTGGTGAGTACAAATGGCAAACACCAACTGTTCAGGATCTTCCTTATGTTATAGAGAATCTTGAAATAGGAGATGTAGGTGCTGATGGTGTAACTTTCAAATTAAAGCTTAATAAGCGGATATTTGGACATGGTGACATCATTACTTATGATAAGTATAATGGCACTGAATTGTACATTACAGCAGAAGATATTATTCCAGCTGGTGATGGTTTCATTTACACTGTGCAAATGGTGAACAATGACAACACAGCAAATATGCAATCACAGTACATGGACCCAGGAACTAAATACTTCCGTAAAGGTTCTGCACGTGGTGAGTATGGTGAGCGTTTCTCTGATATGTCTGTACAAACAGGATTCCGTGAATACTATAACTATGTAGGTGGAGCTGAAGCACACGTTCATTATTCTATCTCTTCTCGTGCTGAGTTGATGATGAAAGGTGGAATTAATGCAGATGGTACACTTCCTGTCACTGAAATCTGGAGAATGTTTGATAAACAACTGGATCCTTCTGTTACTTCTTTAGAGACTATGGTTTCTAAAATGGGTAAAGAATATGTGAAACGTGCTTATGATAATGGTACATTAACTCGTTCATTTGTTACAGCTCTTGAAGCAGCTCACTTAACTAAAATTGCTACTGACATTGAGACTTACTTGATGTGGGGACAAGGTGGTCGCATTAAACAAGATGGTCCAGATGATTTAAGACTTTCTGTGGGTCTTTGGAAACAATTAGATAATGCATTCAAACGCATTTATAATAAAGGTCAATTTTCTCTTGAATTATTCCGTTCTGAAATCTTTAACTTTTACAATGGTAAAGTTGAATTTAAAGGACCAGATCCTAAACGTCAGTTAATTGTTCAAACTGGAATGGGTGGAATGAAAATGGTTAATGAGGCTATCAAACGTGAAGCTATCTCTGCAGGTCTTGTGATCAACGCAGGTGCTAGTGGAAATGGTATTGGTGCTATCACTGGTCAGGGAATGGATTTGAACTTTGGATTTGCATTCACTAGTTATACAATTCCTTTCTTAGCTAATGTGAAATTTGTATTAAACCCAGCGTTTGATAATATTCACACTAATGATATTGAAAACCCAATGATTGATGGTTTCCCATTATCTTCTTATAACTTTATCATTTTTGATATCACTGATAACACAAATGATAATATCTTCTTATTAAAACTATCTTGGGATAATCAATTAAAATGGTTCTATCAAAATGGTACAATGGATTATATGGGAAGAACTCAAGGATTCCAATCAAATGGAGTGTTCAATGGTTATAGAGTTTACATGACGCAAACAATGCCAGCTATTTGGGTGAAAGATCCTACTAAGGTATTGAAGATTGTTATGAGAAACCCTATTACAGGAGGCTCATTCTAATATTAAAAAATCAGAGGGAGGGCCACAAACTCTCCCTCTTTTTTTATTCATTAACTTTAACAAAAAACAAAAAACATGGCAAGCTTTAAATTACTTAATAAAATATTTCCAACATCCCCTGATTTTTTATTAAAGAAATCTAAAAGTTCAGAAGCTTCTTTAGCAAAACTAGCACATGTAAATGCTGTTATCAATGATATAAGTGATATTGCTAAATATGATTTAGATGTAGATGCAACATATATTTTACCTATCAACACTAATAAAGGTATTATAGATATTATCAACTTTGATCTTATTGCAGTACCTCTTCCTGGATTTGCTACTTCGTATCAAATTGTACTAACAAATAATCCTGTACTAAATCTTGCAAATAAAGAAAACTTATACATTCAACTTACTCCATATTACAGTGCAGGACTTGGAGATTTATTTGTACCATATGTTGTTCCAACAGGTGCTACAGTAGATGGATTAAATATAACTATCTATAATGCTAATCCAGCAGCAGATCTAGGTTCAAATGGAACAGGAGATTTTTATTTATACTATGAAATTAAATCATTAGGTTAATATATGGATAAAATTATTCCTTTAAGTCCAGATCCTTATGTAAAAACGGATCCAGAATCTACTATTGCAAGATTAGGTCATGTCAATGCAGTTGTTGACAACCTTAATGCTTTAATTGTAGTTGTAGATACTTTACCTTTAGCGACACAAGGTCCAACAGGGCCTCAAGGTAATCCTGGAGCAACTGGTCCACAAGGATTTACAGGTGTTGCAGGTGCTAATGGATTAAATGGGCAACCTGGAATTAATGGAACACAAGGTCAAGCTGGAGCTAATGGAGTTCCTGGAGATAAATTCTCCACTACTTCTAGCACTAGTTTGACTATTAACTTAACTAGTCCTAAGTCTATGACTATAGGAACTGGTTTAGCATATGTAGCAGCTCAACCTATTATAGTATCGTATGACGGAACTAATTATATAAATGGAATTGTTCAGTTATATAATCCAACAACAGGTAATTTAGTATTTAATGTAGATTCAATTGTTGGAACTGGTTCCTTTAGTAGTTGGTTTATTTCTTTATCAGGTATTCAAGGTCCTCCTGGACCAACAGGATTAACTGGTCCAACTGGAACAACAGGTGCAACTGGAACAAATGGTCTTAATGGAGTAAATGGTTCAACAGGACCAATTGGCCCAACAGGTGCTACAGGTCCAGCTGGTGCTATAGGACCCACAGGATCTCAAGGTATTATTGGATTAACTGGTCTTCAAGGACCACAAGGTGTTGCTGGAAATACAGGTTTAACAGGTTCAACTGGTGCTGTGGGATCTACAGGTCCTGCAGGAGCTAGTGGTACTTTAGGTGCTCAAGGACCAATAGGTCCAGTGGGTCCTGCTGGTTTAGTTTGGAAAGGTACATGGAATCCAGGAGTTACTTATATACTCAATGACACAGTTTCTTACAGCGGTGCTTCTTATTTTTGTATTCAAGGTATTGTTGCAAATGGTGGTAATCCAAATCCTATTGCAGATATCACTCATTGGGGATTACTTGCAGCTCAAGGAGCTCAAGGTCCTGCTGGAACAAATGGAACAAATGGAACAAATGGTGCTGTAGGTGCTACTGGACCACAAGGTTCAGCTGGTGCTCCAGGTCAAATAGGTCCTGCTGGTCCTCAAGGTCCTGCAGGTGTTCCTTTACAATCTTACAATTCTATAAGGTATGTAGGAACTAATGCAGAACTTAGTACAGCTCTTACAGATTTAAGAAATGGACAAAACATTGGTAAGATAATTGTGTATCAACCTTTTACAATAACCACTGAAATGCAGTTACCAACTAATTCAAATAATAGATTTGAAATGGATGGCAATAATATGTTAGTCACTGTAAACACTTCTAGTGGCACTGCTTTTTATAGAGATGCTCCTACATTTAATGTGAACAACCCCACTGATTTTGCTATGTATTTTCATGATTGGGATCTTAGAGATTATAAGTTAAATGTAGCACCATTCTTACCAGGAAATGGAAATTGTATTCGTATACAAGGAGCTTATAAAACAATTATTCAACGTAATAAGATAACAGGGTTTGACACTCCTATATTAATGACTTTTGCTTTAGGATCCACTGTTTCTGATAATAGAATTAGTGCTTATAAAACTACAGGAATTAGATTAGAGTGGCAAGGTATATCTGGAGGAGGAGCTAGTACCACTCAAAGTAATGTATCTAGAATAGTGGATAATGTAATTAGACAACCTGATGCTTCTGGATTTGCTGGTATAGCAGTATATGGTTCATCAGGAATTATTGTTGATCACAATGTAATTGAAGGAGGTGATTCTGCACACATTGGATCTCAATATGGTGTTTATTTTGACACTAGTTTATCACCAAATGTTAAAAGTTGCATTATAAGTAATAACCATATTGAAGTAATATGTACTAGTGCTAGATTCTATATTAGAGCAGATGATGGACAATATTTTGTAGATAGAAATTATTTCCAATATCCAGGAGTAGATTTAGAAACATCAGTGCCTGGTGGATATCCAATATTCCATATTTGGTATCCTGATTATTTTCCAGCAACATCTCAATATAAAGATGGTGGTGGTATTTGGTCATTCTTAGGACACCCTACGCCATTGGTTGATACCACTCCTGGTTATTGGGTGGGAGGAATTTTACCTGGCATATCTTATGCTGAAGGTTTTGGAGAAGGAGGAAATAAATATCCTTACATGCGAGTAGGAGGTACACAAAATCAACCTTTACATGTCAATAAACGTTTATATGTACAAGATGAAAATAACGCTAATGGTGCAATTTTAGTGAACAACGTTACAGTGGTTGTCCCTTAAAATAAGTATTATTGCAATTAATTAATAAACCAAAAAACCAACAAAAATGAGTGTAACAATTGTAGAAACAAACCCTGCTAACAAAAAATATGTTAGTACTATTGCTATTAGACCTTATGTAGATCCTCAAAGAGGAAACATGGGGTTAGAAAAATATGATCAAGCTTTGTTTGATGGAATCTTTCATGAAGAACAATTAGCCTGCCTTGAAATAAATGGTATCAAAAGATGGGTTACAGGTCTTAATGAATTTGCTCCTGAGATTAAAAAACTTTCAACTGAAGAAAGAGAAGCAGCTGTTTTAGAAATTAGAAAAACAGTGTCTGTGTTAGAAGCTGAACTTGCTGCTAATTTTGTAGATCCCACTGACAAAGATTTTTGGAATAAAGTAAAACTTCTTAGTCCAAATAATGATGAATTCTGGGGTAAAATTACAATCAGGATGAGTAATGAACCTGTATTTTTAACAGCTGCAGATCCTCATGATTTAATAAAACTTAAAGCTATTGAGGCTGGTGGATTTAGTTTAGTTGCTAAAACATTAGATGTTGCTAGAAAAAGTTCAACAGGATATAAGTTTTATCTAGACAAGTATGAAGAAACAGCATCTATTAAAACAGAAGTTAAAAAAATACGTAATAAATCATTAGCAGAACTAGAAAAGTTAGCTAACAAAAACGTTAATAAACTTATGTATGTATGCAAAGTAGTGGATCCAAATAGTCCACAATATAAAAAGTCTACTCCTACAGATGTAATGTATGATAACATGGACAAATATATTAATGGAGAAACAGTGGATACAGATAAGAAAAAAACTGCTCAAAGGTTTATGGATATTGCTAACCTAGATATGGAAACATTAAAACTTAGAGCAATTATTAAAGACTCCACTTATTACAAACTTATTGTTACTAGAGGTGATGGTTATATTTATCACACTGAATCAAGTACATTACTTGGAAAAAATCCATCTGAAATTGTTGAGTTTCTAAAAAATCCTCTTCATGAAGATATTTTAGTGGGACTTACTAAAGGTGTAGAACGCTATTGGAATAACTAAGCTATGACAAACGCACAACTCCAGATAAAAATAAAAGAAAGATTAAATAAACTCTCTTCTCAAGATTATGAAAATATTGAATGTTGGCAAATAGCTGAAGCATTTAACAAAGGTCAATTGGAGTGGATAAGAAGACAGATCAAT
>JBAXKR010000024.1:0-11601 GCA_037135235.1 bacterium
GATATAGATAGACATCTTCTATTAAGTTCGTGTAGAAACAATTAGAATATTGCTATACTTTTCTGTTAAAATTCATCATTAATATTAATAAAAACAAATGAATACACAGTTTTACCTATCAGGACTAAAGACAAAATTACCAGAAGAAATAGTTACTCTAAAAGGTTGGGTATTCAATGCAAGGTCAAGTGGATCCATTGGATTTCTTCAATTTAGAGATGGTACTGGATATATTCAAATTATCGCTGAAAAAAGTAAACTAAAAGAAAATATATGGGAAGAAGTTAAAACTTTAACAGCAGAATCTTCAGTTATTGTTACAGGAACAATTAGAGAAGAGAAAAGATCCCCATTTGGATTTGAAATGGATTTAGAAAGTATTGAAGTAATTCAAAAAGCAGATGTTGATTATCCAATTCAAAAGAAAGAACACGGACCAGAGTTTCTTTTAGATAATCGTCATCTCTGGTTAAGATCAAATCAACAAATTGCATTAATGAGAATTCGACATAATGTTGAATATGCAATATATGACTATTTTGAAAAGAATGAATTTATTAGAATCGATTCTCCAATATTTACACCAAACCCATGTGAAGGATCGGGAACACTATTTAAAGTTCCATATACACCAAGTTGGCCAGATGAGGTTATTGAAGGAGAACAAAATTTAAGACTTACTGAAACTGGAATTGAAACAGAAAAAGGAGTAAAACTACCAACAGCATTTCTTTCACAATCAGGTCAGCTCTACATTGAAGCCGCTATATTTGGACATGCAAAAGTATATGACTTTGGTCCTACATTTAGAGCAGAGAAAAGTAAGACTAGAAGACATTTAACAGAATTTTGGATGATGGATGCTGAGATGGCTTATCATAATCATGATGATAACTTGAGAGTTCAAGAAGGACTTATGAAACATATTATTAAGAGATGCCTATATAACTGTGAAGCTGAACTTAAACTTCTCGAAAGAGATACAACAATACTTTCTAATATTCTTACAAAACCATTTGCAAGAATTACACATGAGGAAGCAGTAAAAATGCTTCAAAAAGATGGTATTAAGATTGGCGATAGAGATGACTTAGGAGCAGATGAAGAAGCGGTATTAACTAAAAAGTTTGATGTCCCAATATTTGTAGAGAAATATCCTCGTGAGATTAAAGCTTTCTACATGAAGCAAGATCCAAGTGATAAATCGAGAGTTTTAAATGCAGATCTATTAGCTCCAGAGGGAGTTGGTGAGATTATTGGAGGATCAGAAAGAGAAGATGACTACGAAAAGCTTAAAGCTAGAATGCTCGAAGAAAAACTTAATCTAGATGAATACAAATGGTATCTAGACTTAAGAAAATATGGCTCTGTACCTCACTCAGGATTCGGTGTAGGACTTGAAAGGACTGTTAGATGGATTAGTGGAAGAGAACACATTAGAGAGTGTATTCCATTTCCAAGAATGATAAATAGAATTACCCCATAATATATATATTATTAGCAGAAGTGTAACCAAGTGCTAACTTAATAAGTAGTTCGAAAGAACCAACTTATTTTTTACATCTCTAATTATGAGAACTGTAAAAGCAAAATCCGTAAAAGCCACAAATCTCCTACCAATTAGTCAAAATATTACCAAAGAAAAAGGGAATTTCTTTAGTAATCTCTTTAAGGATCAAAAACAAAACACAACAAAAGCTGTTGTAAAAGTACAAAAAACACAAGTAGTTGACCAAAACATCAAAGCTTTCATAAAGAAAGCTGAGAAAATAGAAGAAAGATTATCTAAACTTCTAAGATCAACTGACAAAAGAGGGAATAAGGCTAAAGTTGTTAATGAAAAATTAACACTAGAAAAGTTAAGAGAAATGCTTGATTCTTTAAAGACTTCTTACAATGAATACAAGCTGAATATAGTTAATCAAAATAGGCTAATGATGGAAGAAAGTGCAAGACAAACTAATGAGCTTATTAGAAATGTTCAAGCCTTTATAGGAACAAAAGTAAATAGTAGTTTATCCTCAGTAAGAGGAATATAGATACTATTTTGTAAGAGTTATTAGATTAATTTCAGTATTAGTCCCAACTCTTACACGAGTTGAAGCATGAGCGAAACCTTGGGATAAAAACAAATTGGTTTTACCACCAACATCAAAAAGTCCTTTAAGATATCGTTTGTGCTTTGACGGTAGTGGAAGTAAAGCTCCAATAATAGGGAAGGCTATTTGACCTGCATGTGAATGCCCTGCAACTACCAAATCTACTTCATCACTCTCATGTAAAAAATCTATTATGTCAGGATTATGCGACATTAATATTATGTAGTTATACTTTGATTTGTCTATATCTTCAAATGTTTTATCAATGCTAGCAAGACGACCACCTAGGTCTGGTACACCTGCTAATAGTATATTATTATTCTTAATTTCAAGTTCTTTTGTTTTATTACCTAAAAACTTTATTTTAGTTTCCTTTTCAACAAACTTAATAATATCTCTAGGACTTTCTTTATACCCTCTATTTTTCATATGAAAACCATCATGGTTTCCATAAACTCCAAATTTATTCTTACAATTTATTTTCTTTAATTCAGATAAAGTTTCCATTGCTAGCTCGTTAAAGTTTTCATCTACTAAATCACCTGCAACAATAAATATATCTGGCATATAGTTATTAATTGTCTCAATAGCTTTTTTGATTTTTTTAACAGATGATCCAAATCTTTTATCTCCAGTATGGAGATCTGTCATAAGGGCAATCTTAACAGGATTTTTTAACGTCTCAGTTTTAATATGTAGAGAATTTATCTTAAAGAATTGTGGCTTTATAAATATTATATATATCCACCATACAAAAACAGCAAAAATTATTGCAGTTCCAGCTAACTTGATATATATACTCATGTCTTCAAATGGTCTTAAATCCCAAAGGATACCCAAAAGACCAAAAAGAACCACAAATGGAAAGTAATCAATAAATCTTCCAATAACTTGAGCTTTTAAAACATGATTTCTTCTTGATAAAGGTTTATGAGGATACAGTTCCTCAATATCAGAAGGATTAGCTCTTAAAGACAATAATTCATCACTAATCATATAGAAAAAAAATAAACTTAATGAGACAGTTTTGATGCGATTAATATTTTATCAATCTAGGCTTGTGATATCAAATCACATATTTCAATAATTTAATTAAAACACATAGTTACATCTGATAATGAACTTTCCATATTCTTAAGTTCTTTTACTTCACTTTCTGCCTTTTTAGCTAACTCTATTAAATCTTCTTTTCCCGAGTCTATAGCACCTATACGCATAGCTTCAAAAGTTGACAAAAAATGTATCTGAATACCTAGTTTTGCTATTTCAATTCCAAGTCTTGCTCTTCTTAAAGCTTCAATTTGATTGCTTTGTTCTTTATTCTCCATCGTAATAAATTATGAAATATAACTAGATTGAATAATTACCACCAGATTCGTCAGTAATTTTTTTTAATTTATTATCAAAATCAGATAACTTAGAAATCACATCAAATTCTACAACTCCTTGCATATATCCTATATCACTAGTTAAAAGCTTCTCCCTTAAGCTACGAATTGTACTAACCCCATATCGACGTAAGCTATCATATGACTGCTTTGTTAGACATAAGTGACAAATTGATTCATTACCATTTTTCTGAATATCTAATATAGCTAAATTAATATTAAAAAAGATTTTTTCTTGGTTAAAGAACTTAATTCTAATCTGCTTTAATTTATCTATATTTACATATCCACCTTCTTTTGCGAGTGAAATTGCCTCTGATGAATCATTAATATCTTGAAAATTGATATTTTCAAATATATCAGTACTTTCAACACCATTTAACTTATCAAATTCTTTTAATTGTACTAATACTTCATTGAGTCTCACATCATTTAATCCATAACAATCTTGTATCGTACCATCAAGAATCTTTCTCCTTAAATCCTCAATGGTTTTAAAACCATTACGTGAAATGTAGCGCAAAGTTCGAGTAGAAAGACACAAATGACTAAGTGCATTATTTTTATTATCTGTTATATCCTTTATTGCATACTTAATATTATTTAGTACTGCATTATCTCTTTTGTTTTGTATTCCAATTTTTTCTAGTTGAGTAATTAATAAATATGCACCCTCTCTAGCTTTTCCAATAGCTGTTGCAGATCGATCTAATTCTGGCGTCAAAGGGGCAAGATTATTTATTTCACATGTTACTACAGTGGATAAACCTGTTTCTTGTGGCATTTTCAAACTGATAATAAAATAACTGGCAGTTATTTCATGGTGCCGAAGACAGGATTTGAACCTGCAACCCTTGCGGGGCTTGCTCCTAAGGCAAGTGCGTCTACCAATTTCGCCACTTCGGCATTACCTATACATTATACAAAACTTAGAGGAAATTAGCCACTTCCCACCTGATAGGATATAATGAAGTATGTATTTCCAAGAACTAAAAGACAACTACAACTGGACTAAATTAAAGCTTAAACAGCTGAATAAAGCCTTCTTTCAAGACTTTGTAGAAGATTTTAATAATATAACTACACTATCTAAGATAGATAGAGCATTCCTAAGGGAGAACTACAAAATATCATCCGTTACTCTTGTTAAGCTGTTTTCTGATGAAACAAGTGGTACATATAAAGCGTTATTTAAGCTAGAAGATGGCAAACTAATTGAATCTGTCCTTATGATGTTTACCGATGGAAGAAACTCAGTTTGTGTATCTTGCCAAGTAGGTTGCCCTGTCGGATGTATATTTTGTGCATCAGGAAGAATGGGATTTGATAGAAATTTAACTTATCAAGAAATTGTAGATCAAGTACTTTACTGGTCAAAATGGCTTAAAGCTAAAAAAGATTCGAAAAATGTAACTAATATAGTATATATGGGAATGGGGGAACCTATGCTCAATTACTATAACACTGTACAAAGTGTAAAAATATTAACAAACGAAGAAGAATTTGGTTTAGGTGATAGACATATATCAGTATCATCATCTGGCTATGTAAAACAACTCAGATCATATATGGAAGAGGGATTAAAAACTAGACTTGCAATTAGCTTACATGCACCAAATCAAGAATTAAGAGAAAAACTTATGCCAGTTGCAAAGATATATTCACTTAGTGAACTTTTTGATTTCATTAAGGATTGGGAAAGATATACAAAAAAAAGAGTAAGTTATGAGTACGCAATGATAGATGGAGTAAATGATACATCCAAACATGCATGGGAACTTTCAAAATTACTAGCAGGAAGACTTGCACATGTTAATTTAATTCCTATGAATCCAATAGCTGAAAGAGACGATCTACAAAAGTCTTCCAGAAACTCAATATTTCAATTTGCATCTATTTTAGAAAAGAGTAAAATCCCCGTAACTATTCGTATAACCATGGGAGATAAAATCCAAGCTGCCTGTGGTCAACTCGCGAATAAAAATATATAAGTATCAGTCATTAATTATTACTATATAGTTTATGAACCCTGAATATTCTTTAGATATTTCACCTGAAAATTTCAAAATAATCAATTTAACTCAATTCACTACTGAAATATTTTTAGCAATAAGTAATAGACTCAAAAAGAAGGATCTAGATAATAATGATTTTGAAGGTGCAAGAAGAGATCCAGATGGGAAAAAATCAGGAGGTGCAGCTGAGAGAAAACCAAGAAGAAGATTTATTAATGGAACACCAGATATTCAAGGTATAGAAAAGAATGCTACAAAAAATTCTCCTGAAACACCAAATCAAAGACTTCAAAAGTTACGAGAAATATATTCTCCGACAGATAGATAAGAATAATTGGATTATCACTTTTTGCTATTCAATTTTTTAACAAACTTATCAAAATCACTTTCCATGTTATTCATTTTAGACTGTTTAAATTCATCATATTCATTTTCAGCTCTTTTTACAGCAACTTCATGACTTATTTTTCCCTTTGAAGTAAGAATAGATTTACCAGCGAGTTTTAGAAAGTCATCAAGTTTAGTAATCCAATCATTCATTTTCATTGGTATTTGATTTGATGCTTGTAATTCACCAAAATCAAGATAGAGTGAAACTATTATATTTAATTGTTTTAATTCTTTTTCATTTAAATAGTTTTTTGCATTTTTAATATCTGATTTTGTTAAGTAACTTCCAGAGAAATTTGTAACTCCCATTAATTGCTTTGACGAATCAGCTCTATCATATATTACTTCAGCTGCTGTCTTGCCGTGAACTGCAAAGTGAATTTTATTTTGAATTGTTGCAAAGAATTCCCTTGCTAAATTATTCTTTGGATCATAGTCAATACTTGTAGTAAAAATATCTGTAACTTTCTGATAAAAGTTTCTCTCACTTGACCTTATATCTCTTATTCTTTCTAGAAGTTCTTCAAAATATCGATTCTTTTTACTATTTTGCTTTAATCTATCATCATCAATAGCAAATCCTTTAATTATATATTCTTTAAGTCTTTTTGTTGCCCAAATACGAAATTCAGTTGCTCTTAAAGAATTAACTCTGTATCCAAGAGAAATTACCGCATCAAGATTATAATGATTTACATTGTACTGTTTGTTATCCTCGGCAGTTATCCGGAATTTCCGGATAGCTGAAATATCATCTAATTCACCACTTTTGAAGATGTTAATTAAATGTTCATTAATAGTTCTTACATCAACGTTAAATAACTCTGCCGTTTGCTTTTGTGTAAGCCAAATAGTATCTCCATCAATAGAAACATCTATCTTTGTTTGGCCATCTTCTGTTTTGTATATAACTATTTTGTTAATATTTTTATCTTCCATAGTAGGATTATACTTAAAACATATTAGATCAATATTAGTATCAAATTAGAATATGTATTTATTGAATTAATTTATGGACTTGATGAGGCTCGAACTCATAATCTCCTCAATGCGAATGAGGTATTCTACCAATTGAACTACAAGCCCAAATATATTTTGTATTATATCAAACTATTTTATTTAAACTTACTCCACTAATCCAACATTGTTTTTGGTAGAATTTATGAATATATTTAGCATATACTATGTCAGTAGAAACATCAGAAAACTCAAACGATACGGAAGAATTTACAAGTAGAAATGTTGGTGTTCTTCCAAATGGATCTAGAGTAAGAAGAATTAATCAAAACACAGAGACAAAGATTAACTACGGAAATGAAGTTTGGACAACTGCGCAAACGGTTAGAGATGTATTTCAAAATCATTTAGATGCAAATACACAGCAATTTGTCGAAGAATTACTAGCAAAAATACTTATTCCTTCAACTATAAACATTGATACTCCACAAAAAGCAACTGCTTTTAATGAAATAATATTAAAATTATTTACATATAAAAAAGTTAGTGCACTTGGCTACTCAAAAGAAGTTGAAGAAAGGTATAGATATTTTTTCACTATAACATTGAAACAACTTACTAGTTTAGCTGAAGTAAAAATACGGCCAGAATTATTTGGCCGATATGACTATCTAGATTTGGGACTAATTAAAAAAGAACTTGCAAAAGTAGTTGAAACTCCTCCACAAATCCAATTTAAAATAATTGATATAGAATCAAGTAAGAGAATTAACATAGAACCATTTCATTATGAATCTTGGTCTAGATTATTTACAAATGCATATGATGTAATATCAACTCTTCTGAAAAAAGAAATTAAGATTCCGGAAAGTGAAGCAATTCAAATTGCATCATTTGTCTCCAGTTGTGCTATACAAATTAAAGAAACATTAGATTCACTTAATTCAACTAATGAGGGAACTATTTTATTAAAACGAATTCTTACCTTCAAAACTTACAAAAATGATACTTTGTTAAAAGTAATTGGTGATTTTAATACTGCCATAGATAAATGGTGTGATCCTAAAAAGATACTTAAAGAAGATTTAGTATTTATATCACCAAAAGAGGTTAACTACTTAGGATTAGCTCAAGATGGGAAATTAGGTATTAATGAAAAGTTAATTATGGATTTTGTTCCTAGCCAATTTGCAAGTGTAGTTACTCACGAACTAGTGCATATATTATTTAATTCTTCTGATTATAGTAAAGAATTTATTATTGCAATGATTGAATTATCAAATCACTTTGCAAGTAAAGGAAAGCATACTGATAAATAATACAATCTAAGTTTCACATATATAGCTTTTCATATATAATCAATCAACTAATTATAATTATCAATCAGATGGATACAACTAAAAAAAGAATTATGACAGGAGATCGTCCTACAGGTAGATTACATATTGGACACTATATTGGTTCCCTTGCAAACAGAGTTAAACTTCAAGATGAATATAATGAATTTATTATGATAGCTAATGTTCAAGCACTTAGTGATAACTTTAATAATCCTTCTAAAGTTGCTGAAAATATTAAAGAACTTATTCTTGATTACTACTCTGTAGGAATAGATTTTAATTCAGCTCATGTATATATACAAAGTGAAGTACCTGAAATTCATGAAATATTTGTTTATCTTTCAAATTTTGTAACAATTCAACAGCTATCACATAACCCAACAATTAAAACAGAACTTGCTCAAAAGGGATTTGAAGAATCAACTCCACTTGGATTCTATTTTTATCCTATCCACCAATGTGCAGATATTCTATGTGTTAGTGCAGATTTAGTTCCAGTTGGAAAAGATCAAGCTCCAATGGTAGAAGATTCAAGAGAAATAGCAAGAAAATTTAATTCAACATACAAAGTAAATGTACTTCATGAACCTAAAGCATTATTTGGAGTAGAACAAAATCTTCCAGGTATTGATGGTAACGCAAAGATGAGTAAATCACTTAACAATTGTATTTACTTAAGTGATGATGATGAAACATTAAAAAAGAAAGTATTTTCAGTATTTACAGATCCATCTCGTGTACATGCAACAGATCCAGGAAAGATTGAAGGAAATGTCGCCTTTATATATCACGACTATTTTAATACTAACAAAGAAGAAGTAGAAGATTTAAAGAAAAGATATGTGAGTGGTAAAGTTGGAGATGTAGAAGTTAAAGAAAAATTATTTATTGCATTAAAAACATTCTTAGATCCAATAAGAGAAAAAAGAAAGGAAGCAGAAAATATATTTCCTGAGTTACTTAAGAATGTTATCAGTACTTCGAAAGATGTAAGTAGAGAAGCGAATAAGACGGTTACAGAAATGAAAAAAGCTATGATGATTAATTTTGAATAATTAAATATTTTATGATTATAGAAAATATTAAAATACTATTGCAATCTTTCTAAAATAATGTAATCTATAATTAGTTTTATTTATTACACTGCTCGCAAATGGCAAAGAAAAAAGCAGTTCGAAAAGCTGTAAAAAAGACAGCAAAGCGAAAAGTTGCAAAGAAGACAGCTAAGAAAAGAAAATAATTTCTTTTTTAGAAGATCTTCTGAAAGTCTCACAGTAATGTGAGACTTTTTTTACCTCTATACAAATCCTTTTAATAATAATCTTCTTTAAGTTTGCTATCTTAATTATGCTAAAATATCTTATGGATAAATCTATAGTAGACAAGTTAATTGAGCTGAACAAAAAGTTTTACACTGACAATGCTGATGACTTTAGTGTAAGTCGAAATAAGTATTACTGGAATCTTTTTGAATACAGTATGTTAGATTGCAAAACTAACTTTTTTAAACTTGACGATAACTATATTTACATATTTGGTAATTTAACAAATAGTTTTTTAGAGAAGGAAGAAATAAGAATATTAGATTTAGGATCAGGAAATGGTAGATTTTTAGAATTTCTTTTAAGTAAAGAATCGATAAAGAATAAAAAGATTAAATATATTGGAACTGATTTTTCAAAAAGATTTCTTGAATTAACAAAAGATGTTGCAAAGAAAATTCAAGATTCAAATATTAACTTTAGTTTTGAAATTCTTGAAGTAGACATTACTGACGAGAATCAAATGAAAACTCTTGAATCAATGGGCAAATTTGACCTCATAGTAAGTATTGCAGTCATGCATCATATTCCAAGTAAGGAATTAAGAGTTAAAATTACAAACTACTTAAAAACGATATTAAGTATTGATGGAAGACTTTTCATAACTACATGGGATTTTGTTAAATCAAATAGTAAATTAATCGTAAAACCTGAAATTATTGGTTTTAAGAAGTCAGATTTAGAAATAAATGATTACATCCTTACTTGGAAGAAATCGGACTACCGTTACTTATGCCTTCTAGATTCTTCTGCTTTGATTTCTTAATATACTTAAAAATAATAACTCCAACTGAAGTTAATATGAACAATGCAAAAAGCACCCCTATTATAATTGGGGAAAAGTAGGTTGCTATATTAGTATTACTTAGGTTCGAATTCGATGAATTACTTGAGCTTACATAAATACCGTCTATTTGTAGATTTGATTCGGTAATATTTCCTGCTTTATCAATTGCAGTTACCATAACTATTTTTGTTCCAATAGGTAAGATGTATTTACTTTTTTGTTCAAGCTTATCTACCCCATCTACATTTACAGTGTATTTAGATATTCCAGATTCATTATCATTTGTTGAAAAATATATTACATAATCTTCAGATGTTTCATTCTTAATTTTTGTAATTGTAAATGGATCCGGTTTGATAGTATCTACTTGAATTTTGTAATGAGTTACAGCTCCATACCCAACAGCATTCTTTGCTTTAATATGAAAATAGTTTATTCCATCTTTAAGATCAGAATATGTTTTAGTTAACTCAGTACCCTCAGATGTATCATCTGGATTAGTTGATTCTGTCTGATCTAAAATATAGCTATATCCTAGAACTTCTGAACTGATTTTCCAATTTAAAGTCGAAGTTTTAGAAAGATACCAAGTATTTACATCTGGATTTGTACTTGAAGAGACTTCAACACTTCCAGGTGCGCTTGGAGCAGGAGGTGGTGGGGTATTAACTGTATATGAAACTGATTTACTACCAGCACTTACTTGAGTACCACTTCCATCAGCTAAAGCAACAGTACCACTTGCACTAACACTTGCACTTCCTGCATTTGATGGAGCTTTAAAATTAACAGTTAACACTCTTTTAGATCCTGTAAAACTTCCACCAAGTTTTGCTCCACTAAATGTAACTGAGTTACCACTTCTAGTAGGTCCACTTACTCCAGTCCATTCTGAATTAGCAGAAACACTTACATATGTTAGATTACTAAAATTTACATTAACAGTAGTCGCGTTATATGCTTCAGATGCACTAACTGAAACATTTACTGAAAGACTTTGGGAAGTATTAACACTACCACCACCGGACAATACCATACTTCCCGAAGCAGCAAAAACATTAGTTACAAATACTGAAGAAAAAAGTGATGCAACTAAAAAAAATATTGTCGATTTTTATTTAAATAAGATTGTTGCCGAAAAACTCGATGATCGAAAGAAGATGATTGCGATCCGAGATAAAATTCTTCCATTTATTGCTTTAACTGAAAGTAGTATCGAACGATCGCAACAAGTCAAAAAAATTAGTGAAGAGCTTCGGATTGCGGAAACTGCCGTTTGGGAAGATTTGAAGAGGGTTAAGCC
>JBAXKR010000025.1:0-11289 GCA_037135235.1 bacterium
AGGAATTCTTAAAAGCCAAGTAATAAAATACTTGGCTTTTTTTGTTATCTATTTAATAATTCTTCCTCAATTCTCATAAGTCTATTATATTTTGCAACTCTTTCCCCTCTGGTTGGTCCAACTTTTACAAACCCTGAGTTAGTTGCAACTGCCAAATCTATCATAGTTGTATCATTTGACTCTCCCCCACCTCGATGAGAAAAAATATTAGTCCAATTTGCAAGTTTTGCAATCTCACATGCTTCAAGTGTTTTTGTAACTGTACCAATTTGATTTAATTTAATAATAATTGCATTTCCTATATTCTCCACAATTGCTTTTTTAAGTATCTCAGGATTTGTAACTGTAATATCATCCGTCACAACTTTAATGTTTGGTTTTTTTTCTTTTAGTTTATTAAATAGAACAGGCCAGTTATTCCAATCAAATTCAGATAAGAAATCTTCAACAGATATAATTGGGTATTTTTCAAACCATGAAAGGTAATATTCAATAATCTCACTTGAGGTATATTCTGTATTTTCAAGCTTAAGAATATATTTACTATCTTTGTAGAATTCACTAGCTGCAGCATCTATAGATATTCCTATTTGCTTTTGAGCTAGATATCCAGAATCATTAATAGCTTTTGTTATATATTCAAGTGGATTTTCGTTTGAAGAAATCCCCTCTGGTGCAAATGCTCCTTCGTTTCCTACATTTGTTGAGTATCCACTTGATTTTAATATTTTTCCCAAACTCATATATACTTCCTCACCTGCTCTTACTTTCTCTTTAAGTGACATCAGAGGGTCAACAACAGATATGCAATACTCTTGAAGATCTGTACTGTTATTTGCATGTTTTCCTCCTTCAATTGAAACCATCATTGGATTTGGAAGAATATATCCTTCAGTATTTAATACACTCACTATTTCAGGAAAGTATTTTGGAATAAGGTTTTCTCTAACATATTTGTAAAGTGGAAGTTTAAGGTCATGTGCTGCAGCTTTACAAATAGCCATTGATACTCCAAGTATTGCATTTGCTCCTAGCCTACTTTTATTCTTAGTATTATCAAGAGTACACATTAATTCATCTAATTCTTTTTGATCTTGTACATTTTTTCCAATTAATGCAGTTCTAATTTCACCATTCACACTTTCAACTGCTTTTAACATTCCTTTCCCGAAAAATCTTTTTTCATCACCATCAAGAAGTACAAATGCTTCCTTTGTTCCAGCTGATGCTCCAAAAGAAACTGACGCATCTTCAGATATCCCATTATCAAGTGTAACGGTTACTTCAATAGTAGGAGTCCCGCTAGATGCTAATATTTCTCTCGCTTTTACTTCTTTGATTGTAGACATTATTATATTTACTTAATTAATTCTAAAAGGAACACCTAGTTTTTTCATTAAATTGTCTAACTCTTCTTCAGTTTGATAAGGGAATTTAATAAAGCCACCTTGCATTGTTCTGTGTAAATATACATCTTTCTCTTTGAAGAAATCCTTAAGGGTATTTTCGAGTAATTTTGTTCTGTCATCACGAATTCTTTCATTCTTTCTACTTGGAACATATGTATCTTCATTAAGCTTTTTAACTATCTCTTCAATTTCTCTTACATTTAATTCTTCTTTAATTACTTTATGAAAAAGTACAATCATTGTTTCGTCGTCTTTTACTGCTAGTAGTGCTTTGGCATGTCCTTCGTTTATTACTTCATCAAGTAATCCTTGTTTAATTGGATCAGGAAGATTCATAAGTCTTACTTTGTTTGCAACTGCTGGTCTTGAAAATCCTATCTTATCAGCAATCTCACCGTATGTAACATTAAACTGAGTATGGAGTTGATAAAACGCAATTGCTTCTTCAAGTGGATTTAAATCTGCTCTTTGAATATTTTCTATCACAGCTAACTCTAACATTTGTCTTTTTGATGCTTCTTTTACTACAACTGGAACTGTATCGAGTTTAGCAATCTTCGCAGCTCTCCATCTTCTTTCTCCCGCAATTATTTCAAACTTATCCCCAGTTCCTTTTGTAACAATTAGTGGTTCGATTATCCCATTTTCTTTAATGCTCTCAGCTAGTTCTAATAGTCTATCATCATCCATTTTCATTCTAGGTTGGAATGGATTTGGAACAATCCTATCAATTGCAAGATCTGGATAATATCCAGGATTTGAAATATTATTTGAAGATTTATATTTATCTCCAATTAAAGCTTCTAAACCTTTTCCAAGTGCGTTATTTTTCATATTATTATTGGTAATATTAGAAGTATATATTAATACTTTGAAAATTACATCCTACTTAATAGCTCTGTTGCAAATTCTTTATATGCTTTTGCACCTGTACTAGTATTATCATATTCCTCAATAGGTTTACCATAGGATGGAGCTTCAGAAAGTCGAACATTTCTTGGAATTACTGTTTTAAATACTTTATCACCAAAATATTTTCTCACTTCATTTACAACTTGTTCTGATAATCTAATTCTAGAATCATACATTGTCATTACTACTCCTAATAGGGATAGCCCATTGTTCAAATTATTCTTAACAAGATTAATTGTTTCTACAAGTTGACCTAGACCTTCAAGAGCATAATATTCACATTGAACAGGGATAATTATTCTATCAGATGCGTTAAATGCATTAATTGTTAGTAATCCAAGTGAAGGTGGGCAATCAATTAAGATAAAGTCATATTGAGATTTAACTTTATCCAGTGCTTTTTTCAAAAGACCTTCCCTATTCATCATACTTACAAGCTCAATTTCAGCTCCTGCTAAATCTATTGATGATGGGACAAGAAAAAGATTTTTAAATCTTGTTGCTAAAAAGCTTTCTGATACTGTAGCTTTGTCTATTAATATATTGTAGATAGTTGGATGTTTTTTAATTTCTCCTTTTGCATTTTCATCTTTTTCGTTAACCTTTTCTTTGTATCCCAGTCCTGAAGTTAAATTTGATTGTGGGTCGATATCAACAATTAATACTTTTTTACCATGAAGTGCAAGATATACACCAAGATTTAGTGTTGTAGTTGTTTTTCCTACTCCTCCTTTTTGATTGGAAAATGAAATGATCATAGATTATTTTTCTAACTCAGGATATGTATGCCCTTGAATTATTCCTAACCTATCAAATGGGAAATACCTAAATACAACTTTACCTTTAAGATCTTCTCTTTTAACAAATCCTACTTCACTGTACCTAGAATCTTTACTGTTATTTCTATTATCTCCCATGACAAAATATCTTCCTTCTGGAACTGTAAGTTCTTCTCCTTCGTATGCAAATGTTTGACCTGCAACTAGTCTTGTTTTTCCTTTGTTATTAACAGATGGATCAATACTACCATCAGCTAAATATGTTTCATCAAGTAGTATTCCATTAACATAGACATAACCATCTTGGATTTTAATCTTGTCATCTGGAATTGCAATAACTCTTTTAATAAAGTCACTATCTGAAGGCATTTCGTGAAAAACTATTACATCACCTCTTTGATAGTCTCCGAAAAGGAAGTAAACAGGAGAATTTTTACCACCGAATAGCTCAATCATCTTATTCGTTAGTAGTAAATCTGCATTTTGAAATGTCTCTTTCATTGATGGTCCTTTAACTTCATTAGGAGTCATAATGAAAAGATAAATTACTATTACAATTACTAAAGCAATTACAACAGTTTGCAGTAAATCAACAAAAGAATTACCTGCAGGTTTAGATGTAACTAATTCAGGTTCTTTTTCAAATGGATTGTCATCAACAATTATTTCTGCCATGGGAAGAGTATATAGAAGAATGAAAATTATTGGAAGTTAATTTGTTAATTAATTACTTAATACAGATCTTAAATTAAACATTACTTTACCTTTAATATCTTCTCTTGGTATAAAGCCAACCTCTAAATATCTAGAGTCTTTGCTGTTGTTTCTGTTATCACCCATTACAAAATATTTACCATCGGGGACTCTTAATTCTTCAGCTTCAAATTTAAATGTTTGATTTGGAACTATTTTAGTTTTACCTAAATTATTTACACTTGGATTAATAGTTCCATTAGAAAGGTATGGTTCATTTAATAGTTTTCCATTAATATATACATAACCATCTTGTATTCGGACAGTATCCCCTTCTAGTGCAATTACTCTTTTGATAAAATCACTTCCTGTAGCTTCTTCAATAAATACAACAATATCTCCCCTTTCATAATCTCCGAATACTCCAAATAGTGGAGAACTTTTTCCACCAAACAGTTGAACCATTTTATTGGTAATTAAATAGTCATTGTTTTTTAATGTTTCTTCCATCGATGCACCCTTTACCTCATTTGGAGTCATTACGAATAGGTAAATAAAGATTACTATTACTAGTGAAACAATAACTGTTTGAAGAAGTTCAACAAGATTACTTCCTTTAGGTTTAGAAGTAATTAATTCTATCTCTTTATTAAATACATTTTTTTCAGCTTGGTCTTTCAATTCCATATTATATTATATCAATTTTTTGTATCCGGGACAAAACATGAAGAGTTAGAAATATGGTAAATATCTTCAATATTCTTTTGGTATAGGCTTTAAATTGACAAAATTGCCACTTATGCCTTAGAATAGGTAAGTCTTTATATTATTCCTAAACAGAAATGGCGCTAACTAAAGAAGTAAAAGTCGAAGTTGTTAAAAAGTATGCAAAACATGAGAAAGATACTGGTTCTCCAGAAATTCAAGTTGCATTACTTACCACAAGAATAAACTTTCTAGTTGAACATTTAAAGACTCATAAAAAGGATAAAAGCTCTAGAGTTGGCCTTCTTAAGCTAGTTGGACAAAGAAGAAGACTTCTCAAATACCTTCAGGATAAAGACGAAAAAACCTACAAACGAGTTAAAAAAGAGCTAGGATTATAGCCTCAAGCCTATAGTATCATATTCTCTCCCCTCTTGTTATTCTTTCTAAAGCTGGTAGTATCTGTTGTTAAGATTTAAACCAGTTTTTATGAAAAAGGTTTTATCTACTACTCTTTTTGAATATTTCACATACGATGATGTTTTAATCAAACCCAAATTCTCAAGGATTCTTTCTAGGAAGGATGTTGATATATCAGTTAAGTTTTTTAAAGATTTAATACTTCAAGTTCCATTAATGAGTGCAAATATGGACTCTGTTTTTTCAGAAAGTCTTGCAACTGCCCTGTATAACGCGGGTGGTATTGCAACAATTCCCCAATTTACAAGTATAGAAGACCAAGTTAATACCTATTTAAAATTAGTAAAAAAAGGTATTAAAGTAATTCCTACAACTGGAGTTAGAAGCGATTTTGAAGAAAGGTCAGCAGCACTTGTAAAAGCTGGTACAAATATTATTATGTTTGATACTCCTCATGCACATAGTTCATATACAATAGATGCAATAAAGTCATTTAAGAAAAAATACCCAAAAGTATTTTTAATTGTAGGAAATATCGCTACAAAAGAAGCTTGTAAGGATTTAATTAATGCAGGTGCCAATGCAGTTAAAGTCGGAATTGGACCTGGTGCTGGTTGCCTTACAAGAGTAAAAACAGGTATAGGAATTCCACAACTAAGTGCAATTTTAGAAGTTTCTTCTGTTGCTAAAAAATATGGTGTAATTGTAATTGCAGATGGTGGTGCTAAATTACCTGCAGATTTATCTAAGGCTATTGGTGCTGGAGCAGATATTCTTATGATGGGAAGAGTTTTTGCATCAACTAATGAAGCAGATGGACAAACTAAAGAAATTAATGGAAAGATGTATAAGGTGTATATGGGATCTTTTTCTTCTGAGGCTAGGAAATTAAGATCAGAAAAGGATCCAACATACAAAGCAAATAAGAGTCAATTTGTTGAAGGTGGGAAGGGATATACTGAGGTAACAGGTAGTGTAGAAGATATCGTTAATGACTATTCTGGTGGACTAAGATCAGCACTTAGTTATGTAGGTGCAAAAAATATTAAAGAATTTAAAGAAAAAGTTGAGTTTGTTAAAGTCACTCATAGTGTAATTCAAGAAAATGGATTACATGATATGATAAAAATAGATTAAGTTATTAATCTATATTTATGTCGAATAAGAAAACTCCTAAAGGACAATATGAGATAAAGCCTAATTCTATTGGTAAAATCCCCTGGCCTACTCTTACAGCAGGTGAACCTCCTGTTATTGATCTAAAATCATGGAAATTAAAAGTATTCGGAGAAGTTAATAATCCAATTGAATTAAACTGGGAAGAATTTAATAAAATTCCAAGTCCACTAACAGTAGCTGATATGCACTGTGTTACAAAGTGGACTATTCATGACATGAGTTGGGAAGGTGTAGACTTTTATGATCTAGTTAAAATTGTGAATCCTAAGGATTTGGCTTTATCTGTAAAGTTTAAAGCTTATGATGATGTTAATTATGAAACTTCAATTCAGTATGATAATGCAAAAAAGCTATTGTATTTTGAATATGATATGGATGGAATTAAAAACTCCCCTCACTCATTTGAATCTAATGGAAAAGTATATTTCACAACTGTAATTCTTGCTACAAAGGCAAATGGAGAACCATTATCTAATGATCATGGTGGGCCTATGAGAGTAATAATTCCAGATCTATATGCTTGGAAAGGAACTAAGTTTTGTAGAGAAATTGAATTTACCAAAATTCATGAATTAGGTTTTTGGGAGAAGAGAGGATATTCAGATAGAGCAAATCCATACACAGAAGATAGATATACAAATGATATTGCAAGAAAAATTAAAGCAGAAGTGTATAAAAGCCTTAATAAGTAAATAATATTTATCCACAGACAACTATTCAAAACACATTCTTAATTAATCAATGTTTCAAGTAGTTTAGAGATAGAAAATCAAGATAAGCCAATATAATGTAGCTTTCTGACTATTTCACAGGAAGGAAAAATTACTTACCGAAGTTGGACGAAATCAAAGATTATTAATATATTCTTGTAGAATTATTTTAGAAGCGATAGCATCGTCTAATTTTGAATCCTTTTTACCTTTTAAGTACTCACCTGCTCTTTTTGAGCTCATAGCTTCGTCAATATATACTATTTCTGTAATTAATTTATCACCTACTGCTCGAAGTAATCTCTCCCCTATTGCTCTAATTTTTAAACTAGCAGCTGTATCACTCCCCTTCATATCTAGCGGAACACCAATAATAATCTTTTCTGCTTTTTCTCTAAGAATAATTTCAAGTATTTTACCAATCAGCTGTTCTTGTCTACTTTCAAATATTATTGGTAAGTCTGTCGCAACGATATATGGCTTGTATGCTATTGATATTCCAGTTTTTTTAGTTCCTATGTCTAATCCAATTAATGCCATATGAAATTATATCATTTCCTATTAATTGTTACTTTTTTATCTTTCAAGCTTGACAAAATAGGTAGTTCTTTTTTAAAATACGATTCGTTAGCAAATATTAACTTTGTTTGCTAAAATATTGACCTTAAGATAGAAATATCAATAGTTTTAATATTACATATTAATATATTTCAAATGAGTAAGAAGCTAAATTTAACTCCACTTGGAGGAAACATATTAGTAAGGGGAGTAGAAGAGGAGACGAAGACTACTTCAGGAATAGTTCTTCCAGATACAATTCAAAAAGAGAAAAAACAAAAAGGCTTAATTGTTGCACTAGGTACAGGAAAACTTGATAAAGATGGTAAGAAAATTGCATTCAATGTAAAGCCAGGTGACACAGTCATATTTAAGAAGTATTCACCAGAAGAAGTTGAAGTTGAGGGAGAAAGTTACCTCATAATGAGTGAAGACGATATCTTAGCTGTAGTTGGAAAATAACCTAATTGTAATTTTATTAAATACATATTATTAATATCACATATGGCAAAACTAATTGTTTATTCAACAGATGCAAGAAAAGCTCTTAAGAAAGGAGTAGATGCTGTTGCTGATGCAGTTAAAGTAACACTAGGACCAAAGGGAAGAAATGTTGTCCTAGCTAAATCATACGGTTCTCCTCATATAACTAATGATGGAGTAACAATTGCAAAAGAAATTGAACTTGAAAATAAATTAGAAAATACTGGTGCACAAATTGTAAAAGAAGCATGTACTAAAACTGTAGATAAAGTAGGCGATGGAACAACAACATCAGCAGTGTTAGTGCAATCTATTCTTACAGCAGGACTTAAAAATGTTGAAGCTGGAGCAAATCCTATGGATCTTAGAAGAGGAATAGAAAAAGGAGTAAATGCAATTGTTGAAGAATTAAAAAAGATGTCTAAAAGTGTTAAAGGAAAAGAAGATATTGAAAGAGTTGCAATCATAAGTGCTAATGGGGATAAGGTAATAGGGGATGCTCTTGCAGAAGTTTACGAAAAGATAGGAAAAGATGGAGTTTTAACAGTAGAAGATGGTCAAACATTTGGAATTAATGTTCGATATGTAGATGGAATGACCTTTGATAAAGGATATATTTCTCCATACTTCATGACTGATACAGATAAACAAGAAGCGATTATAGAAAATCCATATATATTAATTACTGATGGAAAAATATCTTCTGTAAAAGAATTGCTTCCAGTAATTGAAAAGATAGCTGCAACAGGATCTAAAGATATTGTAATAATTGCAGAAGATCTCGATGGTGAGGCATTAACAACCTTAATAATTAACAAACTTAAAGGAGTACTTAATGTAGTTGCACTTAAAGCTCCAGCATTTGGAGATAGAAGAAAAGCAATGCTTAACGATATTGCAATATTAACTGGTGGACAAGTAATCTCAGCAGAAATTGGAAAGAAATTAGATACAACAGAACTTACAGATCTTGGACATGCTAAAAAAGTTGTAGTGAGAAAAGAAGAAACAGTAATAATTGATGGAAAGGGCACAAAGAAAGCTCTTGCTGATCGAATTACTGCTATTAAAAATGAGATGAATAAAACTACGAGTTCATATGACAAAGAAAAATTAGCTGAAAGACTTGCAAAACTATCAGGTGGTGTAGCAGTACTTGAAGTTGGAGCAGCAACTGAAGTAGAACAAAAGGAAGTTAAAGATAGAGTAGACGATGCTAAAAGTGCTGTTGTTGCTGCAATTGAAGAGGGTGTTGTAGCAGGTGGTGGAGTTGCATTAATTAATGCAAGAAATGTACTTAAGAATTTAAAATTATCTGGTGATGAGAAGTTAGCTTCAGATATATTATTCAGAGCATTAGAAGAACCAGCAAGACAGATTGCAGAGAATGCAGGAAAGGATGGGGGAGTAATAGTAGAAAAAATTAAAGGAAATATTGGTTATGATGCAAGAGGGGATCAATATGTAGATATGGTTCAAGCTGGAATTATTGATCCAGTTAAAGTTGTCAGACTTGCTCTTGAGAATGCAGCAAGTGTTGCAATGATGATGCTTACAACTGAGGCAGTAGTTGTTGATGCTCCCGAAAAGAAGGAAGAAAAGATGACTATGCCAGCAGGTGGAATGGGTGGTATGGGAATGGATTACTAAGATTCAATTTGAATCTAAAAGGGACTTACGAAAGTAGGTCCCTTTTTGTTATCTTACTATTTCCTTATTCAGCATTTTGTCCATTGACAGAAGGTCCAATTTCCTGAACTTGGAAGTTACTAATAAAAGAATATCTGTGTAAGATAAATCTTTGTTGGTTTTAAAATATTCTTCATTAATAGCCAATGCTTCTGTTAATTCTATAGAAGTTGGATTAATTATATTGGCATATGTAATCAGTCTACCTATTAGCATTATTGAGTTCCTATAGAGGATTTGTGAAATCTTTTTATCGAAATGAAATCGTTTTACTACAACTTTTTGTATTAATATTAAGAATTCAGTTATTACATAAGAGGGTACAAAGATCTGTTCAGCAGGTATTTCTTCAAATTGCTTTAGTATATTTAAATCATTCTGTTTTAATTCTATGTGATTTCTAAGTACCCGATTTACTAAAATATTTGTATCTATTAGTACCATTTATTTGTTTTTATAAGTAAGCATTTTCGATTCTCAAATCCTTAGATTTCACCTTCTTTTTCCCAAACGGAATATCTTTAAATAAAGCATCATTGCCTTCCCAGAACTCTTTTGCTGAGATAGTCTTTCTTTTTTTACGTTCTAGAACGCATTCATCTATTATCTTTGTTTTAGGCAATCCTTCCTTTACTGACATTCTTGTAATCTCTTGATATGTTTCTTTTCTTATCATTATATTTATGTAATTTCCCATTTAATTATTTATAATAAGTATTGTATACAATATACCATACTTATCCATGAAATCCAAAGTGAGGTCTTTCAACAGTTATCTTCCCATCTTTGAAATTATTTTTAAGAAGATCGGCAGATTTAATTGTAAAGTTTCCCCATCTAGAATTTACCATATCTAATGCATTCATTACCTTCTCTCGGTCATACTTAACTATCTTTTCATCTAAACTTTCTTCATCATCTTCCTTATTATTACTTGCCTTTGAAATCCCAGGATTTAAAAAATAACTTAAAATATTATTTAAATGCTTGTGAATTCGTTTGATTTGGTTAAAAACATATGTCTTATTAGATCCATCATCAAATTCTTCTTTTTCATAGGTTTCATCATCATCCGTATCGTCTAAGTTAGGAACATAATCTTCGTCTTCGTCATCATTATCTTTTTCATCTTCTGATACCTCCTCTTCTTCGTCATATTTTGTAGTAGATAAATTATTCAACTTGTCAATTTGCTCGTCAATAAAATTTTGTCCAAATGTTTTAATATATGCCTGATTATAGGAACATAATCCTTCAGCTTGTAGCTTGAACATAATCGCATTAAGAGTTCTATTATGCTTCAATGCCATTTCAGGCACTGACATTTTAAGCAGATCATATTCTCTTTCTAATTGTAAACATTCATTTACAGACCATTTGTATCCATTTCTCCACGCATTGATATCATCATAGTTTCCTTCTTCAAAAGTAGTCATTGTAGAATTGTTAGTAAACATTGTATAAAATAATATATATATTTATCTTTATATTGTTTTTAAATATAATTACCTTTATATTTAGGTTTGTTGATTATTAGATCGTAATATGGTCTCAAATAATAAAATATTGTAAGACGGATCATAAACAAATCGATCGGCAGGATTAGAAGAAGATGGATTTAACAAACTTGATAATAATCGGTTGCTAATAGTAGATAAAAGATTGTCTGTCATTTCATTATTTGATAGATCGATACTTGTTGGAGTTTCTTCAAAAGTACTATTTGTATTTGTATTTGTATCTGTATTTGTA
>JBAXKR010000026.1:0-11236 GCA_037135235.1 bacterium
AGATAAGTCAATTCAAAATCACTTTGGAAAATATAAGCAGGTATTAACGCTAATAGGACCAAGACAGGTTGGAAAAACTACTCTTTTAAAAAGAGTTTTTCCCGATAGTTTATATCTTGTTATGGATATTAATCCAATAAGAAGTATATTTGAGTCATTTGATGTTGCTCAGTATAGATCACTATTCAAAGATAGTAAGCTAATAGTTCTTGATGAGCTACAACTTCTAACTGATCCTGGAAGAGTTGCAAAGCTCATATATGATAATTTCCCGGATATCAAACTTATTATTACTGGTTCAGCAAGTTTGGATATAAAAAATAGGACTACAGAGAGTCTTGCAGGTAGAAAAATAGAGTACTATCTCTTGCCACTTACGTTTGGAGAGTATCTATTTCAAACTGGAACAGTAAAGGAGCTTAAGAAAATAGATTTGAACAATCTAAATATTAATGGAATTGTTGCTGAGGTTTTTGATGTGAATGCTCAACTAACTGAGAAACTTATTTGGGGAAATTATCCTGCACTTATTGATTTAAAAGCTGATGAAAGATATCTGGATAACTTAGTTAATAGTACTATTCTAAAAGATATTTTAGAGTTAAAGGCAATTGAGAATAAAACATTAGCACTTAATTTACTAAAACTTCTGGCATTTCAGATTGGTAGTTTAGTTTCCTATGCAGAAATTGCTCAAAAGCTTATGACTGACCATAGAACTATTAGGAAATACATTGAAATTTTTGAGAAAGCATACATCATATTCAGATTGTATCCATTAACTTCCAACTCAAGAGATGTGATTGTTAAAGCTCCTAAGATATATTTCTACGATCTTGGAATTAGAAACTCTTTAATTAATAATTTTAATGATTTAGCAGTTAGAAATGATAGTGGATTTCTTTTTGAGAACTTTATCATTAGTGAAATCATAAAAACTAATTTATATGAATTTGCAAAATATGATCTTTACTATTTTAGGGATAGAAATGGTTACGAAGTTGATTTAGTATTATCGAAGAATAATAAACTTACTGCGCTTGAAATTAAATATACTGGTGGAAGTTTAAATAAAGGATTTGCAAACAGATATCCTGAGGCAAAGAGCTTTGTAGTTACAAAAGATAATTTCTGGTTAATGTATAAATAATTCTATACAGCCACCAGACGAAATTCCTTCTTTGTTTCCCATATTTCCTTAAGTTTATCAAAATTTTTATCTGGATCAATCATAAGTTTTGCTAGTTCATCTACTTCTTTAAGTATATTTTCTGGTTGTTTGTAGAATTCATGGAAGTAACTTAATTTAGGTGAGTAGGTATAGAGAATCTCGTTGTTCATAAAGCAATGAAAATCATAGAACAATTCCCAACAGATAGCTATTAATCCATCTGTTCCACCTGAATTATGAAAATGTTTTGCATCTACTTTTCCCTCTCTTACATCAAGCCAGCATTTTGCTGGAAAATCAAATTTGCCTTCTGGAATATCAAGTAAATCAAATTTTACATAATCTTCAAGGAACCCATCGACATCAATCGTCACCCATCTTTCTTTACTCTTGTCCCAATGTTGATTAATCCAATGGTCCCCAGTTTGATTGCCAAAGTATGGAGTAAAATATGGAGCAAATCCTGATCTAAAACGACAAGGAATGCCTTTTAATTTAAGAATAGAAGCAACAAGAATTGAAATAGATCGGCATGACAATATAAGTTTATTATCTTCACTTCTATTATCAACAAATCCTCTATCATCAAGTCTTATTAATTCTGCAAGAATTGAACTCACTGTTTTTAATACTGCATCCTGATTCTCTTTATACCAAGGAATTTTAGATATATCTGCATATCTCATATCTGCATTCGTTCCAGTATTTCCATTCTTAACAACATTTGGATGAATTATTTGTTTATGTAAAAGTCTGCCTATTTTGTCTATTTCATTTGGAAGTTTCTCAAGATAGTCCTTGTAAAGTCCTGGATTTGTATACGTACTAAACTTAAGGAAATGAGCCAATATATCTTCGTTCATTGTTATGAGTTAATAATTACATGCTGATTATATATCTTCATATTTGCACATTTTTTTATTAAATTTATAAAGCAAAGCAGAATATGGCCTTACAAAGCTTGACAATAACTATCCAATGGGGAATTATTACTAATTGTACTGAATATATTGCTTGTATGAAGCTAATATATCTTCTGTTAAGTTAAGCTTATGATTAAGTTTTCTCTCTACTATGGATTCATCTGGAGCTTTGAATCTTAACATTACTTCAACTTCACCGGGATTGTCCATAATTGCCTTCTTAAGACCCTCAAGGACATCTTTATTCTGTTCAAAGGCGATATCAATCATTACTGATTTAGGCTTCTTTGGTTTGGCTTTCTTTTCAATATCGTGAATTGAATTAGAATTCATTTCCATCTCAGGTGCAATTACTGATCCTGTTAGTATATCTATTTTTTCCTCAGCTACTTCTAAAGAGTCTAGTAGAATAGATTTCTGATCATTCCTGTCGTTAGTTTTTCCAGATATGAGATAGATCTCACCTTCTTTTAGCTTGTCTTTAAACTTTTCATAAGTTGAATTGAATAGTACTCCATCCATATTTCCTGTCAAATCTTCAAGTCTTAAAAATGCCATTGGTTTACCATTCTTTTTAGCAATGATCTTTTTAAGTTCTTTTAGCATAACTATTGATTTAATTTTGGTTTCAGCTGGTTGTTCTCTTACATTTGCTAGATCTCTAATCTTCATGTTATCTATGAAATTTGAGTAGTTTCTAAGTGGATGTTCACTAAAGAATGTTCCTAAGAGTTCTCTTTCCCACTCAATTTTTTGTTTATCAGTTTCTTTTTCTACATTTGGAAGTAAAGTTACACCAAAATCATTTGATACTTTATCTCCACCGAATAGTGAAGTTTGTGAAAATTCAGTTTTAAGTCTATTAAACTTATTCCACACAGTTGGCATTACAGCAATTAACTGCGAACGTGATCCAAACTGATCAAGGGCACCTGTTTCAATTAGCACTTCCATAGTTTTTTTTGTAAGTTTCTCTATAGTCATTCTTCCAATAAGGTCATCAAGAGATTTGAATTTTCCATGTTTATCTCTTTCTAACATTATCTCTTCAACAACTTTTCTGTTTATTGTCTTAATTCCTCCAAGTCCAAATCTTAATCCAAGTCTTCGAACAAGTTCCTCCCTTGTTTCGCCAGGAACTGGGGCAACTGTTTTTGTCTTATCTAGTGTTTCCACTGAAAATTCTAATTCAGATTCATTAATATCAGGCTTAAGAACTTTAATTCCAAGATTTCTTGCTTCTTCAATATCTCTGTGAAGTTTATCTGCTACTACTAAGTCTGATTGCATTAATCCCCCAACAAACTCTATTGGATAATGTGTCTTAAGATATGCTGTTTGATAAGCAATCATAGCGTAACCTGCTGCATGGGACTTATTGAATCCGTAGTCAGCAAAAGGCATAAGATATTCAAAAAGCTTTTCAGCTACTTCTTTTGTATGTCCTCTTTTTATACAACCTGCTACAAACTTTTCCCTTTCTGCTGCCATCACTTCTTTAATTTTCTTTCCCATAGCACGTCTTAAAATATCTGCTTCTCCCATAGAATATCCTGCTATTTCCACGGCAATTCTAATAACTTGCTCTTGATAGATTGCAAATCCATAGGTCTTTTTTAAAATTGGCTCAAGTTCAGGAATTAAGTATTCTGGTTCTTTTTGACCGTGTTTACAAGAAATATAATCGGGAATAAACTGCATAGGACCTGGTCTGTATGCAGCACACATGAAACAAATATCTTCAAGTGTTTCAGGTTTAAGATCTCTAAGATACTTCTTCATTCCATCTGACTCTAATTGAAATACTGCAGTTGTATCTCCTCTTTGAAGAGTTTCAAAAGTTTCTTTGTCATCACTTGAAATTTTCCATACATCAATTGTTTTACCGTGATATTTCTCTATGAGAATTAATGTATTTTTAATAATACTAAGATTAGCAAGCCCAAGAATATCAAACTTCATAAGACCAAGTTCTTCAAGTGGCTTCATTTCAAGTTGAGTAATTATTCTTCCTTCTTTATCATACTGTAGTGGAACATATTCAATAACTGGTTTAGGAGTTATGAGAAGTCCACATGCATGAGTTGATGCATGTCTTGCCATATTCTCAACCTTTTGTACTACTTCAATTAAATGTTGTAACTGTGGATCTGAATTTACTGTATCTGAAAATTCTTTTACCTTTTCCATCATATCTTTGATTGAATAAGGCTTTCCAAATTTTACTAAAACAAGCTTTGATAGTTTATCAGCCATTTGAAGATCTATTCCCATTACTCTTGCAAGGTCCCTTATTGCAGCTCTACTTTTCATTCTTCCAAGAGCACAAATTGCAGACATGTGATCTTTTCCATATTTATTGGAAATGTATTCTACAAGTTCATTTCTTCTATCATCTTGAATATCACTATCAATATCAGGAGGAGATGGTCTTTGAGGATTAAGAAATCTTTCAAAGTAAAGTTCCCACTTAAGAGGATCAATATCTGTAATACTTGAAACATATGCAACAAGTGAACCACCTACAGATCCTCTTACTCCTGCCATAATCCCATTACTCTTTGACCAGTTAAGAAAATCTGAGACAATTAAAAAGTAATCGTTATACCCTTTTGTATCAATAACTCCAAGTTCATAATCTAATCTTTCTACTATTGCTATTGGCACAAAATTCTCTGCATCACTATGTTTTTCTAGGAATGCTAAAGCATCCTTAAGCTTTATGTATACAGATTTCGTATCAAACTGTTCTTTAGTAATTTCTAGAAAATCTAAAATTAATTTGATACCTTCGTTAGTTCCAAACTTAAGCATTGCACCATATATACAAAGTTTTCTAAGTAGTGTTTTAGTTGTTTCATTTTCTGGAACATCAGGAAAAAGTGGTTGAACTCTATCATATTTAATTGAATAGAACTCAACAAGTTCGGCAATTTTACCAGTATTCTCAATTGCTTCTGGGTAATCTTTAAAAAGCTCACTCATCTCATCGTGGGATTTTACATAGAATTCATCACTCCATTTTTTCTTTCTATCAGGATCACTTAATAGTTTTGCATCTCTAATACACCAGTTAATCTCTTGTACACTCGCCTCTCCTTTATTAAGATAGTGTGCATCACAAGTAGCAATTAATGGGAGATCAAGTTTTTTTGCTAGTTCTACTTGTTTAGGTATTAATCCTTCTGATTCTTCAACTCCATTTCTTTGAAGCTCAACAAATAGGTCTTTGTAAATTCTTTTCATGAAACTAGCCCATTCGTAAGCTTCTTTTTCATCTCCATGAAGTAAATTTCTATTAACAGGACTTGAAAGACATCCAGTTGTTGCAATAATTCCTTCAGAATACTTTTCAAGAATTTCTTTATCTACTCTTGGTTTGTAGTAATATCCTTCAAGTTGTCCATATGAACATATCTTCATAAGGTTATGGTAACCAACAAGATTCTTAGCAAGAAGTGTTAGATGATATCTTTTCTTATCAAGTTTAGGATCTTTATCAAACCTACTTCTTGGAGCAACATATACCTCACATCCTATGATTGGTTTTATATTATTTGCTTTACATTCAGCCCAAAATTCATATAGTCCGTACATAACTCCATGGTCTGTCATAGCACATGCTGTCATACCCATTTCTTTTAATCTTTTGACAAGCGGCTTGATACGGATAAGCCCGTCTAGCAATGAATATTCGGTATGTAGGTGCAAGTGTGTAAACATATGGAAAAACAGATGAAACTTTTTTACTTATAGCAGAAAATTTAGAAGAAGTGAAAAGAAATTACATAAGAAAAATATTTGCTAACTTGTGTATATCAGATAGCATAATATCTTTGATTTTCTTTCGTTTAGGTGATGTTATCTTTAGGTATAGATATATCTTGTCAATATTGTATCTAGAATACACTTAATTTTTATTCTTATCTTGCTAAGAAAAATTATTTATCTCCTCTCTTTAGGAATCTTGATATTATTCCTCTTTTATTTTCACTTCTATCCTTAATGGCTGGAACTTCTGGGATAGTCCACTCTGTAACAGCGTATATAGAGTTGCTTGTCGTAAGGAACAAAAACTTATCATTAGCTTTGGAGGAATAAAAATCTAATACTGGGCTTGTTTGAGCAAGACTATCTTCAAAAGAAACAACTAATTCCAATTGTATATCAGTTGATAATGTATGCGCAGTACTACTTTCATGCCCTAAAGGAATTTTACTTGTTTTTTCTCCATCTAAAAACGCTATCTTTTTTATTTTTATTTTATCTCCCTTTTGTGGAATTTCTCTACCTAATGGAAATTGAACAGTTGGTGAATCTAAAGATTTCATCATTTCAGATGTATTTTCATGATTACTTACTAGCTCTGGGAATCCCATTTGAATAGTATTAATAAATATAGTGATATGATACTAATTGAAGAATTTTTAATCAATAGGGTGAGTTTATTCTAATAACGATATATTATCCTATTGTAATTAAATTATCTGGTGTAAAGTAAATATCTTGTTCCTCTACTTTTACCTTCAGTTTTGAGTAACTTTTTTGAAACTAAATCTTCAAGATCCCTATATGCTGTCATTGTAGATACACTCATCATGTCACAATACTCATCTCTTTTAAGGGATGGAATATTTTGAAGATATCTAAGTATTTTAAGTTGTCTTTCATTTAATCTTAAAAATGGTTGATCTTTAGATTTAGATAAAACTTTTTTCTTTTTGTCTAATCCTTCATTAATTGTTTCGATTTCATTTGCTAATTTTTCAGTGAATAACTCTAGCCAATCTGTAAGTGTATCTGAATTAGTAGATGCTTTAAACCAACTAGCTACAAATTCTTCTTCATTTGAGTCAATGACTTTAATAATACTTAAGTAATCTTCCGAAGTAATCTTTGAAAGTATGTATATATATTCTACTGCTGCAAGAATACTAACTTTATTGCCTGATACAAAAGGACAGACTCTAATTAGCTCATAGAGAAATACTCCAAGATTTAGAATTGGATAAACTCTACTTTCCCCTTGTTTATATGTATCTATTACACTTGCAAGTCTGGGTCTTACATATGCCGTAGTAACTGATAAATCTCTAAGTTCACTCCAATCATCAAGTGACTTATCAACTGCTTCACCACTGTCTCTAAGCTTTGATTCTTGTATACTTTTAAAGTTATTTAATAGTAATCTATTTAGCTGGGTTATGAAGTTGATATCCAAAAATGCATAGTTGGACTTAATTGTTGATTTAATAAACTCAGTAGATGCAAAAAAGTTAATTATTAATTTAGAATTAGGGTCATTAAGAAATGGTTTCTTACTCTTAACAATACTTTCAATTTCTCTATAGCTACTATTAATTCCTAAAAGATGTGCAACATGAAAAAGGTTACTTAGTTTCTTTTCTGACTCTAGTTCCCTTAAGAGTTTATCATCAATAAAGGAAGACTCTATTTGAAATTTAGCTTTTTCAAACCTTAGTATATTATTTAGTATTTTGTTTGTAATTACATAGTCTGTACTTGCCATTTCTTGATTATTGAATCTTGTATTTCTATCTATTATATACACATGTAATTTACTTTGCTATGTTTTTCTAAGCCGAAGACAGGAGTCGAACCTGCGACCTCTCCCTTACGAAGGGATTGCTCTACCAACTGAGCTACTTCGGCAAGCTTTAATATTCTAACATTTTGGAAGGACAATAAAAAACCCCACATTTCTGTGGGGTTCAAATTCTAACTAAATAGGATTTATTTTTCTGCCATATCACCAATTACTGGTAATTTGACCTTAACTCCATCCTTCATTTTCATTACCATGTATATTAGGACTACAATATATGCAATAGCTGGAATAATTGAACCACATCCAAAAGTTACTACACTTAAAACTGCTCCAATTACATATAAAGCGATACCATAATAGATTGACTGCTTTGAGTTGAATTTAATAAATGAATCTGTTGCATTCATATAAAATAGACCACCAAGTATTGGTAATCCATACATAACCAAAGCCTTAATTAATAGATCGTTATTTGCTGCTGCTACTGGCTTTGCTTCTACAACTTTTTCTTCTGCCATGAATAAATAGATAATAAATAATAAACTTAGTTAGATAATACTACATTTTAATATATATGCAAAACAAAATAATTTCTTAAATTACTAGCTTTTATTCATTAATTGGAGTTCTAACTTATTTTTCTGCCATTTTGCCAATTACTGGCAATATCACTTTTATTCCGTCCTTTGCTTTGATTATCAAATAGAATGTTAAAAATATGTATCCGAAACTAATCAAAATGAAAGGTATGAACAAACAAAATACAGATAGGAACATTACAGGTACGGATATGATTATGAAGGCAAATCCTAAGTAAATAGACTGTTTTGCATTGAATTTAACAAAAGCTTCAGGATCATTTAAAAAAAATAGTCCTCCAAATGGTGCAAGTAGATACATAATGATAGCTTTTATTAGAAGTTCATTTTCTCCTTTAGGGATTTTGATCTCAATAACGTCTTCTTTTGACATGAATGAAATAATAAAAAATAATATACTAATCAAATAATACTAAATCTAATCAACTTTGCATACTATTAACCTATTTTGCCTTTCACTGGAAATTACTTTGAATTTACCATTATATTCTTCAATTCCATTTGTTTTGTTTACAATTGGTTTTAATAAATTTTCCAATTCGAATAATTCATCACTTGAAAATATTCCAAAAAACTTATTTGTCATATCAAGTTGCCCACTTAAGTGTGAAATAGGATTATTAGCATGAATTCCTGTAGATACTTCCAGAAGTACCGAACTATTGCTGTAGTGTTGATAATATAAGTCCCTAACTTCTCCTGATATTAGTTCGTCTCGATAAATTAGTATGTATCCAAAGTGTGTTTTATTATATTCTTCTAAAGCCTTAACTTGAGCTAAAGTGATACAAGTTACAATACAGTTACTTTCTATAATACCGGTTCCTGTAACTGAATCAGCATTAATTAATGGAGTTTTTGATTCACTAAAATCTATTGTGTCAACTTTAATATCAATATCTGCAATTTGAGTGATCCAACATTTAGGCTGTCCATCTTCAGATGTAATGGCAAATTCAAAATACTGTGGCTTCCCTAACTGCTCCTCTATTTTTATTATACTTGAAAATAAATGGCTGATATCAAAATTATCTGTGGCTGTAAGAAAATCAATTTGCGTCTTAGCTAAATGACCTTTCCTGAAAGCCTTATTAACCTCAAATATTTTTCCGTAATGTATGCCATTATCTTCTGAAAATCTTTTCTCCTTATCAATCCACATTTGATCAAGATAATATCCAAAGTTAACGTCATTAATACCTAATGTGAGTGGTGTAATTTTAATTCCATCTCTAGAATCTACTGCACCTCCTAAACCTCTTACAATAGTTATATATGGCCCTTCTCTAGCAGTTGAGGTATATCCATAACCAGAAAATGCTGGAGTAATATATTCATATTCTGGCACTAATGAATCTTCTATTTTCTCCCCAATTAATGGCTCAATAATTATACCCATTCCCTCTGGAGTATTTGCATCTTTTCTAAAAGCTTTTGCAGATTTTGTAAAGTAGCTTGAAAGCACTTTTCGAATAGCTTTGTTCACTTCACCTAGATCATTGTCTACGAAAACTGTATTGTACGTTCCTGTACCTCTGGAATCTCCTTCAGCCGATGATCTTACAACAAGTGGAACATCACCGAATGATTCTGATATCGTTTTTATTAATTCAAATTGTTCTTTAGAAAAACTTCCTCTTATTACTCTCTGAGTTGTTGAATCAGTAATATCTACATTAGCGAAATCTATTCCTAAGTTATTTCTTAAAAAGAATTCATTAAAGAATCCACTTGCAAGTACAACTCTTCTCGGGGTTGAAAATCCTAATTCTCTAAGTAAATGAGTTTTTTCAAGAAGTTCTTTTGCTTTTGCTCCAATAGAACCATCTCCTATTATCTCTATTTCAATGTCTTTTTGATTTTCATTTGAAAGTTGTATTTCACCTGCCATAGTGGAATAATTATAACAAATTTGCTAGAAAGTAACTACTATGGGGTTTGATATTTTCTTGATTGGAGCGAAAGACGGGATTCGAACCCGCGACCTCTTCCTTGGGAAGGAAGCGTTCTACCAACTGAACTACTTTCGCACCAATCGATTTTACCACTATATATTCTTTTCCTCTATCTGAACTTGATAATTTTAGCTGGATCTATAGATTGGTTATTCTCATATACTGAAAAGTGAAGATGAGTTCCAAATGCTTCTCCAGTGTTTCCCATGTAAGCAATAAGATCACTCTTATTAACTCTTTGCCCCTCGTTAACAATGATTTTAGAAAGATTAGAGTATTGAACAACTATGTTATCTGAAAGTTGTATTTGTACTTGGTAACCACTTCCATTAGTTGTCCACCTAGCTTGAATAACCTCTCCATCTGCAGTAGCTAATAACTTACACTTTTCATTTGCAGTACTTGTAAGGTCAACTCCTCTATGTGAGAGGGAGTATCCTCTTACATATGTAACTTCTTTACAAGAATCAGTATCTAATGGATAAAGGTATTTTCCATTAGAAGCTGAAGTACTACTCATTGAAACTACATTTTTTACTGTTACTTTTGAAGATTCAGAGCTTACTCGACTTGAACTTACTGAACTAGCTTTGCTTTCAGAATTTACTATTACTTCTGAAGTAGTTATATGGGCTATACTTACAGTTTTGTCTGAAGTTGCAGATGAGCTTTGTACTTTACTAATTCTATAGACATTAAGACCTACTAGGATAAGAAGTGCTAGAGAGATCACTAACAATACTTTTCTCATAGGAAGATAAATAAAAGATTAACTGTAATATAGTCTAATTGTGTGACATTAATAATTAATAGATTTAACTAAGAAGTCATTATTTTCAAAGTTTCCACTTATTGTTACGTTCTTTCCATCTAAGATTTTCCACATATCTTTCAGATCTGAATTTTCGTTATATACAAGTCCTCCATCTAGTCTTTGTTCATTAATATACACATCTGGTATTTTTGTTGCATTCCATACGACTCTCACCTTCCCATCTACATACCTAAGGGTATTTTTC
>JBAXKR010000027.1:0-10380 GCA_037135235.1 bacterium
TAACTAGTCTAAAGGATAAAGAAGTAACTTTAACAGGAACTAAATTCTTAGATAAAAGTTCTGGTGAAAGTATTATTCTTGTAGATACAATTAGATAACGAGAATTGAATTAAGTGAGATATTAAACCAGCAGACTAGACAACTGCTGGTTTAGTTGTTTCTACTTTAGAAGGATATCTTTTCTTAAATAGGTACTTTTCATAATCCTTTTCAATATCTAAAAATTCATCCGCTTCTGTAACTAGATTTTTAGAGCAACTTCTTCCAAATGCTATTACTTCAACAGTACAACCAAATGTTTGTTGAACATAGTTTACAACTGGAATATAGTCACCATCTCCACTCATAAGGACAATCGCATCTGATTTTTGAGCTTGTCTAATCATATCCATAGCTATACCTACATCCCAATCCCCTTTCTTTTGACCACCTGCAAATACTTGAAGATCTTTCTCTTTAATGTCAAACCCAGATTTATTAAGTGCATCAAAGAAGTCTTGTTCTTGTTTGAATATATCAGTTCTAATCACATATGCATTAGCTCTAACTATTTGTCTACCTGCAATTGCTGTTTTGAGTAGCTCTCTAAAATTAATTCTTGCATCATAAAGATTCTTAGCAGAGTAATACAAATTCTGAACATCAACCAATATAGCAACTCTTTGAGTCTTGTGTTTATATATCATTTATTAAGATTAAAAATTATCACTCGCATTATATCACTATATCAATTTGAGTTTCTTCAACAAGAAAAACAAGTTTAGAAGTCGATGTAAATGTCAGGTTCATTTTTTCAAAATACTGAGGATAATCGTTAATCACTAGTTGAATCACAGATGAAATCCTTTTTAATTCTGAAATAAGCACAACTATTCTTTTATCATCAACAAATATCTTTCCAAACTTTTCATATATTTCTATTTCTAATTGATCATAATCCAGAGGGAGTAAGTCTTTAAAAGACAAATCAACAAAATGTTTACTTTCATGATATATCAAAGATATATCCATCATATATCCAATTGAAGAATCAGATTTATCATTTAGATAAGAATCTTTTACACATTTAAAATTCAATATATATTCTGGTTTTTCTTTAATTAATTCTTCAGCATTAAAATCATCAATAAATGCGATTCCATAATTCTGAAGTAACTTTTTAGAAGTAACAAAATTTAGACATTTACTAGATTGAGTTTTTAATTCCTTTACAATTCCTAATATCTCAGACTTCTTTTCAAAATCTACTTTTACATATGGAAGATTTGTTCTCATTCCTTTTGTACAATTTTCCAAATTTGATAAATAGTCTGCTCTTTTTCTAATCTCTGTGTATGCGAATATTGCATTCTCTAGATATTTATAGTTAGCAATATTTCTACTATTTAATATTTTATGAGGACTTACTTTATGGTTTACTTCAAGTACAGATATAATCACAAGCTTATTGTAATCTCTTTCTAATCTTAATATTCCTTCTGAAAGTATTTCTAAATCAATATTGTCATCTTTAGTTAATGATAAGAAAACAGTATCCAAATCATCCTCTTTAAATAGCCTATCAATCATAGATAAGAAATCAACTTCGTTTTTGTTTTCTTTATCATAGAATTCAATAAGTTTTTCTTTTAGTACTCCTGAGGGTTCTAGTGTTGGAATCTCATTTCTATAAAGCATTGAGTGTGCTTCAAGGGTTAAGAAGAATGAATTGGTTAATACAAATGGAAGCCAAGATGCATAAAAATCATTTCCTATGTTTTTGTACAGCATTGTAAGACTTGTAAGTTCAGTAATACTATTTACAAGATTAACTCCAGATTTACTTAAAGCTGACTCAAGATAGTCATAATTTTGAAGAATGCTTCCTGTGTGTTTTAATACTTTCTTTCTTGTAATTGGGTTTGAAATAGGGAACATTGCAATAACTGGAATCTCTTTAGAAATCTTTTTAATATTCTCTAAAGTAATATTTGGAGTAGACAGATTCTCTAAGTACATACATAATACTTTGGGTAAATATTCTTTGCTTTCTAAATAGAACTCTATAATGTCATTTTCTGTTAAACCTAGTTTAAAACCTAAACCAATAATATTGGAAATTCCTACATTATCATCACTCCAAAGATCAACTAAAGATTCTATTAGATTATCTGATTGAGTTAAGAATGATATTCCTCCATCTATTGACTTAGAGCTTCCTGATAAAAGATTAATATTTTTAGAATATATTCCAGCACTTCCAATACCTAGAAGTAACACACCATTTTTATCAATTAACTTTTGAACCTCAGATAAAATAATCTTTGCTTCATCAGTATCTACATCTTTTGAATTAACAACAATAACCTTAGCATGTTTAGCTATAGCTTCTTTTACTACTTCTAAAAGTTCACGAATACAAACTCTTATCCAAACTAAATCAATATCATTACTTACTTCAGATAATGATTTAAAGCATCTCTTACTATATATCTCATTTGCATTTGGATTAATTGGATACACTTCAGCTTTAAATCCTCCCAAGATTAAATTTCTCAGTACTTTGTTCCCTATCTTTTCAGAATTGCGAGAAGCACCAACAATGGCAATAGAAGAAGGATTAAAAAGATATTTTAAGTTACTTAGAGATTTCATTCTTCTAGTATATATTTTGCTTAAAAGTAGTTCAAGAAAGAATGCTAAAGATTTTCTTTTAAAATAACAGTTACACTACTTTCATCTGGAGCTACATTGCTTTCAAAAGCTGGATTTCCTATATCTTCAATTATTAATGCACCTACTTGTCTTTTGGTAACTGAACTCGTTCGTATTATTAAATCTAAGTCTTCTGATAAATCAAGCTTACCAATATTTGAAATGATTAAACTACCTTTTAAAACTAAACCCCCTGTTATATTCCTAGACCTAATATCCACTCTTACATCACTATTATCCAAAGGATCTTCAAGAAGTGAATAAGTTAGTAAATGATCAATATATCCAGACTCTTCAAAAATTGCCCTAATTTCGGGAGTTGTACCAACTAAATTTACTGTAGGATCAACTGGTATTAATTCTTCACCATTAATAACTTCAAGCCAAGTATGTCCTCCTACCATTTCATTAAGAGGAGAAAAACGAAATATGGGCTTGCTTGTATCCGATCTAATAATGTTTTTAGGAGAAGGATTCCCACAAGTATTAAGGACAACATCAAGGCCAGCACTTTGACACAGATAAGCACATAGAACTGTAAAATTAGCACATATTCCATAACCTTGCTCGACAACATCTGCCAAACTTCCATTGTATGAGTTAGTTACGTTTTCAATTAGCCAATTATATTTTTCAGGATCAGAAGATTTAAATAGTTCTTTGTAACTAGAGTCAAAATATTTTAATTGTGACCTAGTCATTTCTACAATTTTATGAATTCTTTCATATACTGGAATATCTTTTAACTTACTTGCTTCAGAAATTAAGTTTCTTAATATATCATTATCACCAATATTGATTGACATATCTACTTCTTTAGTTTGAGGAGTAATTCTATCCATTGGAACTTTTCGAAGTTCAAGAGGATAAACAATTGAGTAACGATTTTCACCTTGCTTTGGAATATTTAATCCTTGAATCTTAACTTCACAACAATAAGCAGATTGTTTAATAAATTCAGTTCTAGGTAATTCTAAATTAGTTAAATCAGATTCTAAGGTCATAAGAAAACAATAATGAATATATGCCGGAAAGAGGATTTGAACCTCCAATCCTTACGGAACTACGTCCTGAACGTAGCGCGTCTACCAATTTCGCCATTCCGGCAAGAATATTGATAGATATTATACCTTAAAGAAACTTAATGGATTCAATTAATTTAAGTGCATCCTCAATGTCTGAAGGATTAACTTTAGCTGTACTTGATTTACAGTTATTTTCAGTTGTTTTTTCTTGTGTTTCTAATGCTACAACAATATTATTTTTTAAATACATGTAATATGAGTATCCTAAGAAACCTGTAAGTACATTATCAACACTATCACTACATGGACCAGTTGGTATTAATTCACCTGATTCACAATAGGTTGAAGAATATGATTGACTATCAATGCTGACTTTCCTAAGTGGAGAAGTTTTCGTACATACTGACATAAATTCTTTTCCTCTCTTTGTTTTAAAAGCTAATGCATCTGATTCTTTATCAAATTTTGTAATAAGCAATTTAATTGGTTCTAAAGATTTATCTGTAGGAGTATATTCCATCCAAATATTTTTGGAATTTACTTTAAGCTCATCTGAAGAATATACTCCCTCATCTGAATTGACTGGATTAGCAAATTTCGAATTTGTTTGGAATGATATTTTCAATAAATCACTTGTATAAGTAGTTTCGGTTTCACCTTGTGTCCTCACCATTATTGGATTAACTAATAGCTTTTGATTATTTAGTATTATTACAATATATGTTAAAGCTCCAAGAACTAATAGCATTAGTAATATGATTGTTATCATTAATACTTTCATTCCATTCTCACTCGATTTAATTGGTGGTTTAGGAGTTTCTGATACTTGTGGTTGATTTGCTACTGGAATACTTTGTGAACTATCCATTAAAATTAGGAATTAATTAAACAAATTAAATATACACTAATTGTTCAATCTTTAGTATATTAGTTTTGATAATTTAGTCATATATTTATGTTAGAAACTATTGTATTAATTCTTTTCACCGTAATACTTTGTCTTCTTGCACCTCTTTATCAAGTAGCTAGAAAAAGAATGACTAACTATGAAGATAAGGATATTAATAGATTTAATTTCAAAAGATTTTTTGAAGTTGGAGTACTAAAACTCTTTTTTACAGTAATCATCTCCCTATACTTCCTATTCATTCTTAGCAGAACTTTATCACCTAGTACTCCTACATGGGCATCAATTACTGGTTTTGCAGTATATATTTTATGTATTTTAATAGCCTTTTGGGCTGAAGGTATATATTTTACAAGTATAGTTTTTGATAGATATTTTGAACTTCTGCAAGTAAAGAAGAAAGATCTTAATTTTTTATCTCTTAAAAAGATTGAGCATCTATTACATGGAGTACTTAGTCACTCAATTGAGTGTAATGCATATATGATTGCAATTATGGGGATATTCATAATTGAGACATTTACTCCTAATACAGAAATAATATCTGTATATTCATTAGTAATATTTATTATTGTAGGAATGATTTGGGGAGTTATGTATATGTCATTTTACATTGTAGGAGACATATTCATATATGGATATATTAGCTCTATAGTTCAGTTGATCATATCAATTGTGCTCATATATCTCTCAAAGCCTAACTTTACAGAAAATACATTTAGCCTATTCTATATATCCTTCATATCAACTTATGTATTTCTTGGAACACTTCACTTCATATATCTTAAGCTTAACAAAAGAAAGATTCATTGGAACAGGGAAAAGTATGTTTAAATTCTGAGTTAATCGTATCTGATATAATTTATCCATGATAAGTAAGAAGAACTTTGAAAAAAAGTATGAATATGGGTTTTCTAAACCAAATGATTATGAGTTTAGATCTAAAAAGGGATTAACAGAAGAAACTGTAAGAGAAATATCTAAGATGAAAGATGAACCAGAGTGGATGCTTAACTTTAGACTTAACGCTCTAAAGATATTTAAGAGCAAGAAACTTCCAACTTGGGGCGGAGATTTAAGCAAGATAGACTTTGATGATATTTACTATTACCTTAAGCCTACAAAAGGAAAATCAAGAACATGGGAAGATCTTCCAAAAGGAATTAAAGATACCTACGATAGAATTGGAATTCCTGAATCTGAAAAAGCTATTCTAGGTGGAGTTAAGGCTCAATTTGAATCTGAAGTTGTTTATGGAAGTTTACTAAAAAAATTAGAAGATCAAGGAGTAATATTCACAGATACAGACTCTGCTTTAAAGAAATATCCAGAACTTTTCAAGAAATATTTTTCAAGTGTAGTACCTGCTAATGATAATAAATTTGCGGCATTAAATTCTGCTGTTTGGTCAGGAGGATCTTTTTTGTATATTCCTAAAGGAGTTAAAGTTGAACTTCCACTACAAACATATTTTAGAATTAACTCTTCTAAAATGGGACAGTTTGAAAGAACACTCATAATTGCAGATGAAGGAAGTCAAGCAGTCTATGCGGAGGGGTGCTCATCCCCAATGTATTCAGAAGATTCCCTACATAGTGCAGTTGTTGAAATTGTAGTTTTAAAGGGAGCTAGAGTTAGATATATTACAGTTCAAAATTGGTTTAGTGATGTATATAACCTGGTGACTAAAAGAGCAGTTGCTTATGAAGATAGTGTTATGGAATGGATAGATGGAAACTTAGGATCAAAACTTACAATGAAGTATCCATCTGTTTACTTAATGGGAGAAAGAGCTCATGGAGAAATACTTTCAATTGCACTTGCATCAAATGGACAACACCAAGATGTTGGTGCAAAAGTAATTCACAAAGCAAGTAATACAAGCTCAATAGTCAATTCCAAATCAATCTGTTTAAATGGAGGGAAAACCTCATATAGGGGACTTGTTAAGGTTAATAGAAATGCGAGTGGATGCAAGGTTAAAGTAAACTGTGATGCACTAATACTTGATCAAGAAAGTCGTAGTGATACCTATCCTAAAATGCAAATTGATAATAGGCATACAAAGCTTGCTCATGAAGCTAGTGTAAGTAAACTCAATAGTTCTCAAATATACTATTTAACAAGTAGAGGATTAAGTGAGGAAGAAGCAGCAAGTGTAATCGTATCAGGCTTCATTGAACCAATACTTAAAGAACTTCCAGTTGAACATGCAGTAGAACTTAACCGATTAATTGAACTAGAAATGGAGGGTAAAGTAGGATAAATATGCAAGAAAATAATAAAACAACAAAAACAATACTAATTACAAACGAGAATGAAAATATTGAGATACTTAAAGATAGTATTTTTAATTATCTATGGATTGGAAAAGATAATCAAAAATACAAGGGAAACTTAACAATATTTCATAATATTGCAAATACTAAATCAAATATATCAATTAAAGTTGTTCTTTATGATAATTCATCGTTTGATTTAGAAGCTATAGTCCATATTTCAAAAGGAGCAATCGGAACTGACACATATCTCAAAGTAAATGCACTGATATTAAGTAATTATGCCACTATTAAAGTTGAACCTTCTCTTGAAATATTGGAAAATGATGTTAAGGCAGGCCATAGTGCAATTATTAAAGAAATTCCTTTAAATGAGATATACTATCTTATGAGTAGAGGGTTAAGTGAAGAAGAGGCTAAATCGATTATTGTTGAAGCATTTATTAACTCTTAATTATGGTGTTTTAATATATTAAAATTTAGATATGCTAGTAAAAGTATTAAATGAAGGAGAATTAAAGAATAGCGAAATGAAAGACATAATAGTTAAAGGAGCTAAGTTTACTTTGTATAGAGTGAAAGATGAGTATTATGGAACAGATAGACTTTGTACTCATAAAGACGGACCACTAGCAGAAGGATATTTGGAAAATGACTATGAAGTTGTATGTCCTTGGCATGGAGCAAAGTTTGATATACGTACAGGCAAATGTACAGGACTACCAGCAAATAATGATATTGGGACATATAAAATTGTAAAAAAAGATAATGAGATATTTGTAGAAATTACAGAAATTACTAAACATGCTTGTAAGAAAAACTGTGAGCATTGTAAATGTGAAGATAATAAAAAATCATGATAGATTCAAATGCAATTAAAAATGATTTTCCAATATTTAAAAGATTAGTTAATAATGAGCCACTTTGCTATTTAGACAATTCTGCAACTTCTCAAAAACCACAAATAGTAATAGATGCAATTTCAAACTTCTATACTAATCATAATGCAAACATTAATAGAGGAATACATACTTTATCTGAAGAAGCTACTATTTCTTATGAAATAACAAGATCACATTTAGCTAAATATATTAACTGCTCAATTGAAGAAATAATATTTACAAGAAATGCTACGGAATCTATTAATCTTGTGATGTACACATGGGCAGAAGGTAATATTAATACTAATGGTACAAGTGATGTTATTCTAACAACAGAAATGGAACATCACAGTAATATTGTTCCATGGCAAGTAATTGCAAAGAAGAAAGAAGCTAGACTTGAATGGGTTAAAATATCAAAAGACTACCGATTAGATTTAGAAGATTTAAAAGACAAACTTAATATTCCAAATGTTAAATTACTTTGTGTTACATATGTTTCAAATGTACTTGGAACTATTAACCCTATTAAAGAAATAGTTAAATTAGCACATAAAAAGGGAGTAAAAGTATTAGTTGATGCATGTCAGATTATGCCAAGCCAAAAGATAGATGTGAAAGATTTAGATTGTGACTTTCTAGTATTCTCAGCTCACAAGATGTTAGGACCAACTGGTGTTGGAGTACTTTATTCAAAAAAAGAAATACTAGAAGGAATGGAACCATTCCTGTTTGGTGGAGATATGATACTTGAAGTGCATAAGGAAGATACTATTTGGAATCGTTTACCTAACAAATTTGAAGCAGGAACACCTAATATTGCCGATGTTATTGCACTTGATAAAGCCTTAGATTACCTTGAACCTTTAATTAATGATATTCCAGCATTTGAAAATGAATTAGTAGTATATGGACTTATGGAACTTAGTAAAATTAAAGGACTTAAAATAATTGGACCTAGTGATGCTAAAAATAGACTACCTATATTTTCTTTTACGCTTGAAGGAATACATCCACATGACTTATCTCAAATATTAGATGATCAAGGCATTGCAGTTAGATCTGGTCTTCACTGTGCAGAACCTTTACATGAGGTACTTGAGATAACTTCAACTACAAGAGCAAGTCTTTATATATATAACTCGAAAGAAGATATAGATAAACTTATATTGGGAATTAATAAGGCTAAGAAAATATTTAAATTAGATTAAATAATTTTTCTAGTTCTTTTCACTGATTCTATTTGATTTGTTAGCATCTCAGTTTGCATTTTATTAATCACTTCTCTATCTTTTACAATTTGTTCTTGAACATTTTTTGTATTTGTATTGGTATAGTTTCCACTTGTGTATCCAACATAAGGATATTTTGAGAAACTAAATCCTTGTTGAGTCCAAAATGTCATCATTTCTCCTAGTGTATGTTGTACTCCATCTTGAGCACCTACAATAATGAAACCAGCTTGCTGATCTTCAATAATATTTAAACCATAAACCTCTTTTTGATTCTCAATACAGTTAAGTCTTTCAATAAATTTGAAATAATGACTAGATGGATTTCCCCATCTAATCGGAGTTGCGATAAGAACAATATCTGCCCATTCAACAATAGCTTTATACACAGGTATTAAACCATCAGTTTCTGGATATCGTTGTGATATCCAGCATGGCCAAGTACAATATTCGCTTTGAATAGAATAGTTTGCTTCACATGGTAAATACTTAATATCTCTAAGTTTGAATACCTGAGTATCAACATTTGAATCTATACTTTTAGCAAGTTCTAGTGTTTCTAGTAGTATTTTTTCACTAGATGGAACTCTTACTATTTTGTCATCTGAATTAACACTTGAAGAACTAATTCCTAGTATATTAATTGTCTTTCTTTCAGATCTTATCTTCTTTATTCTCTCAATTTCTACTTCTAATTTTTGTTTGTTTTTAATAAATTCTGAAGTTTGTTCCATATTTGAGAATAACTATTCTAAGTAGTTTTAGCAACTTTTAATACAACTTATTCATTCAAGCCTTTTTGTTACAAATATTGATAATAGGTCAAGAAGAAATGATATAATTCGAAAGTTTGAAAACGATTATACCTAAATGCAAAATATTTACGAACAAAACATAATAGATAACTATAAAAATCCTATTAACTTTGGAAAACCTCAAGTTTTTAATAAATCAGGAAGGTTTGCAAACCTAAGCTGTGGAGATGAAATTAATGTATATTTAACAATTGATTCGAATAATATTTTAACTGATCTTAAGTTTACTGGAAGTGGATGTTCATTAACGATTGCTACCATGTCTATAGCTTCTGAGAAAATAATGGGTAAATCAATAGATGAAATTCTTAAATTAGAATATTCAGATTTTATTGATTTTATTGGAGTTACACCTAACCCTGCTAGAAGTAAATGTGTGCTTACAGGAATGGAAGCAATTAGAGATGCTTTAAAGTAATCCCTAGATATTTTCTACTCCTCTAGACAAAATTTCCTCGACTTTAGCTTCATCGGTTATAACCGATTTTTGTTTTTTTATTTTCATAAATTATATATCTTAGCTAGTTTTTTGCTTACGGCGAAATAC
>JBAXKR010000028.1:0-10283 GCA_037135235.1 bacterium
TCATTTTATAAGCTAACAGTCGAATTCACAGATATTTTTTATAGAAGTTTCCTTATTTCTTTTTCAAGAAGTTCCTTCTTTGGAAGATATGTCTGATATTTAGATACAAACAATTTATTAGAGATTCCACCAAGTGCATATTCCATTTTTATTTCTTCTTTTTCTGCCGATAATATTATCCCTATTGGATCATTCTCATCTTGAGTTTTTTCTTCCGCTTTGAAATAGTTAAGGTACATATTCATTTGCCCAACATCTAGATGATCTACTTCACCAATCTTCAAATCAATTAAAACGAAACATTTAAGCATTCTGTTGTAGAAGACCAAATCAACATAGTTATGTCTATTTCCAAAGCTGATTCTAAATTGCCTCTTCACAAATGTGAATCCTTTTCCAAGTTCAAGCATAAACATCTGAAGATTATCTATGATTCTTTGTTCCAGTTCTTTTTCTGAATAATTATAGTTTTCTGGAATATTTAGAAACTCTAAGATATATGGTTCTTTTACAATATCTTCTGATTTTTCGATAACTTGACCATTTTTAGACATATCTAACACACCTTGTTTATCCTTACTAAGAGCAATTCTTTCAAATAGCATACTATCCTTTTGTCTTCTCAACTCTCTAACCGACCAGGCCTCTTTTAAGCATTGTTTTTCATAGAAGCCTCTGGCGAGATCATCCTCTATCTTCAGTAATTCATAATAGTGACTCCAACTCAATTTGTGTGACAGTGTCACACAAATTGGATAATGCAAGTACAACAGTCTCATATATGATAAATTGCTTCTACTAAATCCTTTTCCATGTACCTTTAATTCCTTTGATAATTTTTCTAACAACTCCTTTCCGTACTCGGCATTAATATTTCCCTTTTGTTCGAATTCAACAATACTTTTCCCAATATTCCAATAGGTATTAATTAAGATATTGTTTACAGCGTTGTATGATTGTTTTCTTCCTTCAACTAAAAGTGAATTAATCTTTTCTGCTAGTTTAGTATATCTAGAGTTATTGATTTCAATATTTTCCAATTAATTCGTTTACTAATAAGTAATGCTTAAGTGGATAATACTAAAATGAAGATTAGACAGAGATTAGAGGGTTATAAATATTTATTGAGCTTGCCTCTCTTTGAATCATAATATTGAGCTTTGATTAATGGAAGAGGTTGGGACTTGTATTTCAAATTAATATATATCGATTCCGTATTATATTTACTGTTATCTTACTTGACGAAATGTATACGAATGGTGTATATATGGTGTACTTAAGGTTACTATTAAAATACTATGGATAACAAAACAATTCAAACAAGAAATATATTACCAATGGTATTAGAAAAAGCTGAGAAAAAAGCTATATCTGACGGACTTTCATCTGTTCAAGATGCAGTTAGAATATTCTTAACCAAATATTCTGAAGGTAAAATTCAAATTGGATTTAATTATCAGATTAGTAAAGAGAAAGAAATAGAATATTTAAGAGATAGTGAAGAGTTAGAAAAACAGTTTTCTACTGGAAAAGTTAAATCATATGGTACTACAAGTGATTTACTAAATTCACTAAAGAATGAATAAACAGGTAATATATAGTACGAAATTTCAAAAACATTATTCCAAAAGAATATTGAATCAGAAGAATTTACTTCGTAAAGTAGAGAAGAGAGTGGAATTGTTTTGTATTAATCCAAATGATCCTTTATTAAATAATCATAGATTAAAAGGAGAAAAAAATCTTTTAAGTTCATTTTCTGTTACTGGAGATTATAGAATTATTTACAGGGAATACTCAGATCATTATAGTTTCTTAGATATAGGAACTCATAATCAAGTATATTAATAGACTCCGATTAATGGAGGAGGTCAGAACTATTCTACAAATCAATAATATATCTCACCTCGTTTAAATTAAAACTTTCTTTCTTTTCAATTTTAGTTTTACCTTCTACTTTCCATCCCTTATGTTCATACCAATCTCTTGTTTTCTTGTTTGTATCTAAGACCCAAAGAGTAGCGTTCTTGTATCCTTTGTTTTTAAGATATTCAATAGCATATGTCATTAATTGTGAACCAAAACCTTTCCAAAAATAATCAGGATGAATATATATACCCCATAATTCACCAAAAGTATTATTTAAATCTTCATCTCTGTTTTTACCAACAATAAGATTTCCAACAATGTGATCACTAAGTGAAATAACAAAATGTTCATTCCCATAGATACTTTCATTTTTTATATACTCTTCAAATTTCTTTGTTCTATCCTCAATAGAGAGATTTTTTAGATATGAATCTGGTACTTGTCCTTTGTACGTTACTTGCCATGACTTTACATGCAAAGTTGCCATTTGTTGCGCATCTGCAACTATCGCTTTTCGTATTAAGATATTTTCCATATTTATTAAACTTCTATTTACTTAAACTTTTTATTAATCCAACTCTTTTGTGTCCTGACTTGTAGTAATTCTCAAATGTTGAAAATATTTCATAACCTTGCTTTTCGTAAAAACTTATTGCATTTCCATATCCTGTGGTCCATGTCCATATGGATTCAATTCCTATTGTTTTAATCTTGTCCTCAAGCAGTTCTAATAGTTTTTTGCCTACTCCAAGTTTACGATATTCTTTCTCAACTAATAGATCACTTAAATAGAAATATTTTCCATATTCATTACCATGCTTTTGTGCAAGTCCACTTGAACATCCAACAAATTTACCATCATCTGTAACAACATATCCAAAACGTTCATCCAAATCTTTTGGATTACCAAACTCTAATCCATGTTCATCAAAAGCAACTTGTTCTCGTTTAAACTCACTATCACTCATGTCACGAAACTCATATTGTATATCCATGCTAATAAAATACTTAAGTCAAATAATTTTATCTCTGACTTAAAGTTAAAAAATATAGTATAAGCCCAAAGATAGTAAATAATATTGAAAAGATTGGAATATAGAATAGTTTTCTTAAATCAACAATCCTATACGCAAGCGTAGAGTAACCTTTAGTTTTCATTTCAAGAAATAGTTTTTTATCTTCTTCCTTTATCTGTTTAGTTGGAACAATAACTAAGGCTATACATAAACCAATAATTGAAAAAATATTAAATAATCCAATTAAACCATATCTCCATATCATTTTTTTACTTCTAGATTCTTTGAAAACTAATAAACTGGTTAATATACTAATTGAATATGATAATAAGGCTGTAGTGAATATTCCAAGTAAATATAATTCTAGATCTCCAAGATTTGCGAATTTTTCAGTGAGTGTAATATTTATCGGAACTGATCTATCTATCCAAAGATCTTCAGTAAATAGCTTTGATGGTGCATTGATTTTTATTATTGTATAGGCTTCTGTTGGGGTCGATTGATTTTGACTAAATAATCTATTAAAACTATATGATAGTAAATTAATAGCTGAATAATTATAGCTGTTTTTACTCATATATTTAGTATCTACCATTCCTTTAATATTCTTGAATACTTCAGGTGTTACAAGTCCATCAACTTGAATTTCTGCAGGTATAATTTTGCTATCATAGATACTTGTAAGTGTTAATGGAAAGAATAGTTTCTCAGTTGGGAAACTTATTTTAACCCCTCTAGTTGTTGCTGTTAAACTAGTTTTTGCTGGACTACCTCCATAAAGTGGTTCTAATAAAAAGCTATTATCACCTTTACCATAGAAAATAATATCTTCACTCCCGTAAGACATAGTGTGAATTCCAACATTTTTAAAATATACTTCTTCAAGATAATCAATTACTGTTGTTCTTTTTGCAAAATCATTATAAACAGACATAATTCCTTCTGGATACTTTTTAACTATTGTGTCATATACAGCTTTATCTCCTAATTGATCTAGATTGTATAGTACTGTAGGCCAAGCAATTTTTCCTGATCTCCCAATTGAATTAAGCCAAGTATTAAGGTATTTGGTATTGGGATTCTCTATTCTACTTGAAACAGGAACTATTGTATTTTCTACTGGATTACTCATCCACGACACAACGAAGCTATAACTTTTACCTATATAATTATCTACAGATGTAATTTTTTTATCATCAATATTTACTCCTTTTTTTACAAGATATTCTTTAAGATCAGTTGCAGATTTTGTGGATATAATTTCAGTTACTAATCCATTTTTATCTAAGTGTTCCAAAACCTTAACACTTGAAGTAGCACTAGATCCTTCTTCGAAATTATTTGATATTAAGTCAGTTCCTTTTGAAATAGAATACATAGGAGTTGTCCCTATTAGAAAGAAAGGATATATCTGAGTATAAAGACTACTGCTTATTATTTGGCTTATATTATTATTTGCTAAGTCTGTTATTTCATTGCCATAATAAAAAGCAGGCAAGATATCTAAATTATCTATTATAACTAAATTAGGATCTGCTGGAACAGGGAATATCCATACTGAATCATTTTCAGCTTGTTTCGAGTTAATAGAGAGAACCATACTTTGTCTTCCCTCTTTGTAACTTATTAATGCGTATTGATTATTTTCATCATATAATTTCCACCCACTCGTGTCAGGATAAAGGCTCATTCCATCAGCACTTACAATATTTAATATCGGAGAGATAAATAGGAAAGTAAATATAATAAAAGTTAAAACTGTTTTTTTCATGAAACCTTGATTAAGAAATATATCAATAGGGTATATCAATATGTCTGTATTTGCAAAGAGGTGGGGGAAGGGAAGCAATTAATATCTCATTACCTTCAAAGAAACTATTTCTATCCAATTTGAATTCTAAACAAAGGATGCATATTAACCTCCTGATATATATCTTCATTACCTTTTCTCTTTAAAAACTCAAAGATATATGGTTCTTTTACTATATCTTCTGATTTTTCAATTATTTATCCATTTTTAGACATATCTAACACGCCTTGTTTATCTTTACTAAGAGCAATTCTTTCAAAGAGCATACTATCCTTTTGTCTTTTTAATTCACGAACTGACCAATTTTCTTTAATACACTGTTTCTCATAAAAGCTTCTGGAAAGGTCGTCTTCAACTCTGGATAGTTCAATAAAATGACTCCAAGTCAATTTAGTAGACGCGTCTACTATTTTGGGAAAGTACAAATATAGTAATCTCATATGTTGCAAATTGCTTACACTAAATCCTTTTCCAGATGCTTTTAATTCTAGTGATAAGTTTTTTAATAATCCCTTTCCATACTCAGCTTGATTATTTCCCTTTTGTTCAAATTCAATGATACTTTTCCCAATGTTCCAATATGTATCAATTAAGATGTTATTCACACAGTTATATGCTTGTTTCCTTCCCTCAACTAAAAGTGAATTAATCTTTTCTGCTAGTTTAAAATATTCAGGGTTAGTTATTTCCTTGTTTTACATTTGAAGACTTTACTAATAAATTACACTAAGAGGATAGTACTAAAATGAAGATTAGACTAAGATTAGAGATATATAAGCAAAACGGATATAGAATGAATATGCTAGACTCGTCTGGCATATTGCTACTTAAAAATTGCTGACCCGATTAATTGACGAGGTTAGAACTATAATTATGTAATAATATATTTCATCTATTCATTAAAATCGCTAACATTATGAATCATTTTGTAATTCAAATCGAAATCCTTTGATTCAAAGTTGTAGTTTGAAATGAACAGATACGTATCTTCTCCCGCATATGTTGTGTGAGCAATTAGCATATTATTAAAATTGCCGTTGAATCCAATCATTTTACAGAATGCGGAAACTGGAATATCTTCAAGTTGTCCTTTTCTTGTTGAATCCCAAGTCACGTTTGATTGTAATCTTTCTACAGTATAGGTCTTATAGTTCACTTTAAAAAAAATATCTTTATTTAATGTCCTATTATTTTGCAGGTCCTGTGATGACTCTACTACTTGAAGTATTATTTCTGAAGTGTTTGGTATTTCAATCATTTGCTTAACTAAGCTAACGCTTTTTAGTTCGTGGTAAGTCTTGGTTTTGAAATCATAAATAGTTGCCCCTGTATCTAAATTGAAGATCATTACATTACTATCACTTAATAATTTAGGGCCAAATACGCCTGGAGTAAATTTCCTGTTTTCAGTGTTCGGAATGATTGTTATATTTTCTGCTGAATTAATATCAATTCTTCCAATGCCTCCGTAAATAGGCTCTCCTTTTTGTGAGTCCCAAGTGTTTTTATAATAAAAGACGAAATTATCGTTATTTGACCAATTAAAAGTATGTCCCATATTCTCTATGTTTAGAGAATAATGCTCTCTTTCATTAGTAAGATCATATATGTGTAAAGTATTTTTGTCAGGATATGCCAAGAAGTCCGTATAAAGCAAGTATTGCTCTGAAGGTGATAAGATAGGTTTTACATATCCAACATTATATGTTGTTATTATTTTCTTGGTTTTGTTAGTCATGTTATATGAAAAAATACCATCTACATCGTCTATAATTAACTTTTCGACCTTTGGAAGAAATTGCACGCCATAGATTCTTTTTGTTCCTTCGTATAATGTTAAGTCACCTTGGTATTCATCAATATACTCATTTGTTAAAGTTGAATCATTTATTAAATTTAATTTGACACTCTTAGTATTATTAGATAAGTATACCGTTGCAAGAATCTCTGGTGCTATCTCTGTAGCTTCAACCTTACTTACTAAAAGATTATTCAATTCTAAAGTTGTCTTTTTGTTAAAATATTTATTCAAGAAAGTTCTAGATAAATATACTGTTCCAATACTTCCACCTAAATTTTCGTAAGCTTTCGTATTTATGCTTATTACACTATTTTTTATTTTTTGTGAACTATTTGCAGAACTTGTTGATATAGAGGTATAAGAGCCTGCTGATCTTGAATTGTTAATTATATTCTCCGAAGAACTGGAAGAATTTATTTGCTCTTGTGATGAAATTGTCTCCTGGCTATTTTGTGATGAAGTCTCAGAAGCTAGGTAGATTTTGCTAGTATTATTTGTGCTTTTATTAGAAATATATATTACAAATATTACTAATAGTAATACAACAAATGAAACTCCGAGTAATATAAATAACTGATTGCGTCTTACAGAAAGAAAACTCTTAATTTTATCCATAAAAATAAATTATATTTAATATAATTATATTAGAAGAAACAAATATTAATAACAATAGAATTTTGTATGAAGAGTCGCCATTTGAGGGGAATCTTTTATTTCAGCCTTTCTAGTGATTATGTTTTCCACTTTGAAGTTTAATTTATATATTTGGCTCCGATTAATGGACGAGGTTAGAACTATAATAATTAAATTCAGATAGTGTATTTATTTTAATTTATAGGCATCAGCAATAAATAATCCTGTGTTTACTTCATAATTATAGTGCTTTATTTCATACCACTTTATACTAAAACCTGATTGTTGTATTTCATTAATTAAGATTTCCTTTGTCCCCCAGTACCTACTCGGTTTGCCGTTAATATATGATATTCTTTGTTCTTGATCAAAAGTTCTTTGCATATTGTTAAAAGTTGGGGTACCTGTTTTTGTCATTACTAGTAGTAAACCCTCATCTTTAAGTACTCTTTTTACTTCACTAAAGAAATCATTTCTGTCATTACCAATAATACAGTGTAGGCAAAAAGAATCTATTACAAGGTCAAAGTTATTTTTCTTAAACGGAAGATTAAGTACATCTGCTACTCTGAAATCAATCGGTGTTATTATACTTTCAGATCTTTTCATTGCCCAATCTATTGCTGTTTTAGAAATGTCTATTCCAGTAACATTAAAACCTTCTTTTGCTAATAAAATTGCTAACTTTCCATCTCCACAACCTAATTCAAGAATATTCTTTGATAAAAGATTATTTCTTTTTAATGATTCCTTAACTATTTCAAATTGACTCAATATTATGTCATCATTATTCCACCCATTATCTCCATTCTTTAATTTGTCGCTATATTCTTTTTCAAATTCTTGTTTGTAATCAATTTTCATGTGTAAAAATATTATTGAAATACTTTGTTGGTTGATTCTAATTTTTTCAACTCCCATTAATAGACGAGGTTAGAAACATTCTTTCTTGCAAGTTATGAAAAAGACTAATTTTTTGTCAAAAAATCAAGGTAATTATCTTTATTTATCGTTTTATATTCCGAATTTGGGTTTTCTAGCCAGCTTTTTGGTGAAGTGTTTTCTTTTCCCCATTTAAATTCATATCCATAAAGTTTTCCACCATATTGCTCAACTAAATCAATCTCTGCTCCATCATATGTTCTCCAAAAGAACTGATTAGCATTAATAAAATTGTATTTTCTCATTTTCAATCTTTCCAAAACTAAGAAGTTTTCCCATAATCCACCAATATCATTTCTTAAAGATAATCCATTAAAATTATTTATCAGTGCGTTACGAATACCTAGGTCACAAAAGAATATCTTGTTTAATTTAGACAATGTTTTTCTTTGATTGGAATAATATGGAGGTAGACGAAAGATCACAAAATTCTTTTCTAATAAATCAATATATCTTTCTACAGTTTTTAAATCTAAATTAACTGAATTACTTAATTCATTAATTGAAACATCCGAACCAATTTGTAAGGCAATAGATGCTAATAACTTATTTAAACTTGCAGGATTTTTAATTTGTTCTAATTCCAAAATATCTTTGAATAAATAGCTATTTGAAATCTCAAGTAATAAACGTTGTTTAGTTGGTTCATTAGCTAAGAACACATCAGGATAAGTCCCATATATAAGTAAGTTATTTAGAATTTTCTCTGTTCCTAAATTACTAATTTCATCTGAAATTTCTCTAATAGATAATCCAAATAGTTCATAAGTAAATTTTCTTCCAGTTAGAGGCTCTTCTGTATTAGATAGTAAGTTTAAACTTGATGATCCAGTAGCAATAATTTGTTTTGTTGATTTGTAGTTATCTACTAGTAATTTTAAAGTGTTCCCAATATTTTCAATTTTTTGTGCTTCATCAATAAATATTAGCTTCTTATCTCCAATCAATTTATCCATCTGTTCAAAGTCTCGGTTACTTAGCTTACTTCTGTCAGTTGGATTATCACCATTAAACTCAATAGTATTATCATCCAGTAAAGTTTTTACTAAAGTTGTTTTCCCAACTTGTCTTGCCCCAACTAAAATAATTACTTTACCCTTAAAAAAATCATCTTTAATTTTTTGTGTTATTTCTCTTTTGATCATAATATTAGGCTTAATATAAGGAATTAACTCCTAATATTAGGCCTAATTTAAGGAGTTGTCAAGACTAGAGTAACTCTCGAAATGTCTTATTATACAAGTAGATAAGGGTAATCAGCCGTTATGTTGGGTTTATTAATGTTTTGTAGCTTTGTAGGATGATCTCATTATACGTGGCTCCGATTAATGGACGAGGTTAGAACTCTCTTATCAGAAACAACATTTAGAAATACTTTTATCTACCAAACAAACTTACCACCTGTTTTATAAAGTCGTTTTGTACCACTAGCATCTACTTCAATTGGTTGATTATTTCTAAAATTATCAAATTGTTCTTGGGTAATTGGAGAACAAAATACTTTTACGTTCAATGAGCCGTCAGGTAACTGTATATATGTTGGGTTTGATATATCAATTATTGTTACTGCATATCTTTTATCTGCAGGTCTTGTCATATTAAATGAATGCATCTCATATATACCTTTACCATTCAAATCAGCTGATCCTGAAACATACGTCATTTCTTGGCTTCCTGATAAAACTTGTTGTGTTAATGCAGAAGCTTCAACACAGGTTAATGCACACTTCCCTTCAAATTCTGATAAAGGTACAGGTTCACCATTTGCTTTAGAATATAAATTAGTATTTCTTGTCACTGAATGCTCATTTGTTAATCCACCATTAAAGTTAATATAAGTTTCTTGAAGAGCTAAAACTTCAGCAGCTTGTTGTCTTGATAATCCATTTGGAAATATTTCTTGTTGAGGTAAAACTTTCAAATATTTTGCTACTCTTTCAAGAAAAGGTGGTTTAAGTTTATCAGAAGTTACCTGATCAATTTTTAATGTACTTTCTTCTCCAAAATTATACCCTTTTACTATTGTTTCTCCATCATCAAATGCTCCCTCGTGGTGAAATAAAAAACTGTGAGAAGGTGGTTCGGGTTTAACAACTTCTGGTGCTAATACATCCTCAGGTGAAGTTACCATAATAATAAACATAAAAGTATTAAATATTGGAACACTCGGGTACATAATGAACAGTTAGAAAAAATAAAGAACCATGTGAGA
>JBAXKR010000029.1:0-9984 GCA_037135235.1 bacterium
ATTACGGGAATAAAGGAAAAGAAACTGTTAAAGATGTTTTTACTTAAAGAAAGACTTGATAAAACAATAGTACCTTACTTTATGGATGTTGTTGATTTTGACAGTGAGAAGGATACTAATTTTGGTAAATTTGCCATGCAAAATGTATATTATATAAAGAATGGACAAGATAATAATTAAACTACAAACATATAAAGAGACACTTGCAAGTTCTATTGCATTCCTTGAGGAATGCTTGAGTCTTGAATCAAGTAGAGTATCTGTTGGCGCTACAATTAAAGCCTTTGAAATTGCCTTTGAAGTTGCTTGGAAAACAATCAAATCATATTCTGAAAAGAAAGGTTTTGATAATGTTCAAGGTTCTGCTGATGCATTTAGAATGGGACTAAAGCTTGGACTATATGATGAAGCAGATTCTGAAATTCTATTATCTGCAATTGAGCAAAGGAACTTCTCAGCTCACACATACCATCCTGAAAAAGCAGAGCAAATAGTAGTATTTTCCAGGACATTTTTACCTGTTTTAAAGAAATTGGTAGAAAAGCTTAATGCAATTTAATTATTATTTATTTTTTATGGTAAATATCGCGACTCCAGATGTAGAAGTAAAAACAAATAATAGCTTATCAAATGCTTTCAGAGAAGGACTAGCTGGGAGAATAGTTTCAAAAAAATCCAGGTGAATATGCTACTCCAGAAATAACATCATATTTTGGAGCATCAGAGAATAGTCCTATTAGAACTGTTGTAGTTGATAGAGTAGCAGTCAGATTGGAAGGCTTGATCAAAGAGAATCAATTATTAAGTAAAGATAGTATAAAACCAGTACTTGAATCTATAGTAAATGAGTTAGGATATTATTTGAGATTAGACAGTAAGTATAATCCAAGTAGTGGAAATTTAGGTGGTATACAAGATCGCTCTGGGTTAAGTGCTAATTACGAAGGCAGCTCTGAGAATAAGGCTATAATTGCAAGTTCTGAGGATCCTAAAGCATTAGAAACAGCTGTTGTAAACTTTAAAACTCAAGCAGAAAGAATAATGTACGAAGAAATGGGAAATATAGTAGGGGAAGTATTTGCCTTTTATTTGCAAAATAATCCTTCAGGAAAAATAGATTCTTCGAAATTCGTACAATCAATAATTCATCAAATAGCAAGATCAACAGATAGTATTTATTCACTAAAACTTATCAACCATAACCTTTATATTTCACCATCTAGAGAGCAATTTATAAAAAGCAGACCATTACTTAATACTGACACATGGCTATTTAGAAAAGTTTTTGAAATTAAAGAAAGTTTAGCAAGTGGCAAAGCAATAGAGGTATCAAATGATGTTAGAAACGCAGTTCTGGATATGGAAGAATCAACGTTAATTTATGATATAAATGAAAACAAAAGAAAGATTGAAAAAACAACCATTGAGATAGAAAAATATGATATAGGTGGTGAATATTTTAAGGATGTGTTACTTGTCTCATTTCTTGATTTTCTAGATGATATTGATAGAAATAATGCGAGTCATGTTTGGAATGATGAAGATAGAGAAAATCCAGATCTAGCAATAAGAGATAGTGTTAAATATGCTGAGGCGTTAAGTCGAGTGAGAGGAAATGCTAATATTGCTCGTTCAACGATAAGGAGGTTATTCGGTTTATATTCTAAAGATAATTTAGATATTGAATCAATAAATAAAATTAGGGGAGTTAATCTGTTGTTATTGTTGAATTCTAAAGGAAGATCATTGTTAGGTGTTTTTATGAAAAATAGGGGTTATTTGGAAACTGATTATATTGATTTGAAATGTGGTGATTTAGCAGATTTCATAGCTTTAAAAAATGCTAGCGATAATTTGAGGGTAGGCACAGCATTTATAAGTGAATCAGATTTGGCAAAAGGCAAAATGACCAGAGAAGAAGTAGCTAAAATCATTTTTAAGGGAGTTAGCGTTGATGACATTGATAAAAATACAGGAATGATAGCTACCCAAAGGATAGTTGATGCCTTTGATTCTACCCTCGAAAGGTTATTGGAAAGTAACGAAACATCTCATCGGGTTATACTTGAGAGTGAGTCCTCTTTAGAGAAAGTGAGGAAACAGAGATCCGAAGGCCCTCTGTTATTAAAGTAGAAAGCTTAATTGTAGTAAATAGTTACGTTTTATGATTGCAGATAGCACTTTTATCTGTTATACTTCTAGTCACATTTGTCTTTTTGGGAGTTATTAGCATAATTATTTCAAATAAAACCAATTCGAGTTTATAGTACGTAATATTACGTGCTTTTTTTGCTTTGTAAAATAAGGGAAAGTCGGCTATGTGAACTCGTTTACACATATGCCTTGAAACCACTGGTTTCTCTCTCTTTGGAATTAACCCAAAAAGTAAAAAAGTAATTTATATTATTCTTTTTTATTATGCTTAGTCCAAAGAAACGAGTAAATATTTCTACCACCAAACTTACTCACTTAAACATGAACCTCATAGACTCACATTTGAAGTCTTATGCATGGCTCATAGAAGAAGGTATTCAAGAGCTTTTTGACGAAATTAATCCAATATCAGACTATTCTGGAGAATCATGGGAGTTAAGCTTTAAAGATTTAAGGCTTGATAAACCAAACTGTAGCTTTGAAGACGCATTAAAATTTGGAAAGTCTTATGAAGCTCCTTTGTATGTAACTGTTCAACTTAAGAACATTAAGTCGTCAGAAATTAAGGAACAAGAATTGTATTTTATTGACCTCCCCCTCATATCAGATAGGGGGACTTTTGTTGTTAATGGTAATGAAAGAGTTTTGGTTATGCAAATTGTAAGATCTGAAGGTGTGTTATTCACAGAAGGTAAGAACTCAACCTCAACAAAACCTCTTTACTCAGTTAAACTTATCCCTCAAAGAGGTAGATGGTTTGATTTTGAAGTAAGTAAACAAAATGTATTATCAGTAAGACTTCTTGAGAAACGACCTAAAATACTCATAACTACACTTCTTAAAGCATTCGGATATTCAGAAGAGAATATTATTGAACTTCTTGGTGAATTTGATACTGGTGAAGTTAAATTCTTAGAGACGACTCTAAAGAAAGATCATACAAAATCTCGAGAAGAAGCTTTAGTTGAGGTATTTACAAAGTTAAAACCAGAAGATTCTGTAACTTTGGAAGCTGCAAGAACATTGATTAATAACATATTCTTTAATGCAAGAGTTACATGGCTTGGAAGAACTGGGAGATACAAGCTTAATAAAAAATTAGGATTAACAAGCGCAATAGAAAAAAAGAACTATGTATTCTACAAAGAGGATGTTGTTGCAATTGTTAAGGCTTTAATTCAATTAAATAACGGTAAACTATTACCAGATGATATAGATCACTTAGCAAATAGAAGAATTAAAGGTCCAGGAGAATTAATGCAAGAAAGACTTAGAGCTGGAATTCTTAGAATGGAAAAGAATATTAAGGATAAGATGAGTACATTCTCATCTGATGAATTAATTACTCCTTCAGTATTAGTAAATACAAGACCAGTATCTTCTGCAATTCTTCAATTCTTTGGAAGTTCTGCAGTTTCAAGATATATGGATCAGGAAAATGTATTAAGTGAGGTAGAAAGTAAAAGAAAGATTACTGCAGGTGGTCCTGGTGGACTTACAAAGGAAAGTGCTACATTCTCAGTTAGAGATGTACATTTTTCTCAATATTCAAGAATTTGTCCAGTTACAACACCAGAAGGCCCTATGATTGGTATTGTTTCCCATATGTCACTTTACTCAAGAGTTAATGACTATGGATTCTTAGAAGCACCATATAGAAAAGTTGTAAATACTATAAAGATAAAAGATACAAAAGAATCTGAATTGGTTAATAGAATTGCTGATGAATCAGTAAGTGAATTAGGTCTTAAGAAAGAAACTGTAATAGATGAAAAGATGGCTAAGAAGATCTTATCTTCAAAACTTGAGACCATTAAAGTTGTACCATATATAACTTCTGAGATTGATTACATAGAACCAGATGATGAAGTTAAATTTGTTATCGGTCAAGCAAATATTGGTATTGATGAACACCAAAATATTATTGAAAAAACTTCCTTTATTAGAACCAAGGGTATTTATGCTAACTTAGATGTTTCATTAATCCAATATGTTGATGTTAATCCTGCTCAAATTGCAGGACTTGGTTTCTCATTAATTCCATTTGGAGCAAATGATGACTCAAATAGAACTTTAATGGGATCAAATATGCAACGTCAGGCTGTACCTCTAATTAAGCCAGAAGCTCCAATTGTTGGAACTGGATATGAGGCTATTGCAGCTAGAGCATCAGCAAGAGCAGTATATGCAGAAGCAGATGGTGATGTTGAAGCATATGATGGATCCCGACTTAAGGTTATTTATGAAAAAGATAAGGAACATAAGAAAGAGTGGGAAAAAGCATATGATGTTCAAAAATTCTTTGGAACTAACCAAAACACATGCTTTAATCAAGAAGTATTAGTAAAACCAGATCATAAATTTAAAAAAGGTGATCTATTAGTAGATGGACCATGTATGCAAAATGGTGAATTAGCGCTTGGTACTAACCTAGTTGCAGCATATATGGCATGGGATGGATATAACTTTGATGACGGAATTATTGTCTCAGAGAAACTAGTTAAAGAAGATATGTTAAGTTCTATCCATATTAAAGAGTATGTTCAAGATATTAGAGAAACAAAACTTGGACCTGAAGAAATTACTCGAGATATCCCTTCAGCTGGAGATTATGCTTTAAGAAATCTAGATGAAGTTGGAGTTGTAAGAGTAGGTGCATCGGTTACTTCAGGCGACATCCTTATAGGTATCATTGCTCCAAAGGGAGAAACTGAATTATCTGCTGAAGAAAAACTCTTAAGAGCAATCTTTGGAGAAGCTTCAAAGGATGTTAGAGATAACTCATTAAGATTACCTCATGGAGATAAAGGTGTAGTTATTAATGTTCAAGTATTAGATAAGAATAAAGGAGATAAATTATCTCCAGGTGTTCTTAAACAAGTTAAAGTATTTGTTGCTAGAACTCACAAGATTGGAGTTGGCGATAAATTAACTGGAAGACATGGAGATAAGGGAGTTATTGCAAAAGTATTACCAGTAGAAGATATGCCATACTTAGCAGATGGAACTCCTGTAGATATAGTTCTATCACCATTGTCTATTGTTAAACGTATGAACTTAGGTCAGCTTAAAGAAGCTCACTTAGGTATGTCAGCAAAGATGGCAGGTGTCAATGTAGCAGTTGCTCCATTTGCTCCAGTAGATGAAAACATTATCTTTGAACTTGCTAAGAAAGAAGGTTATGACAATGCTAAGAAAGTTCAGCTATTCGATGGTAGAACAGGTCAACCATTCGATCATGAAATAGTTGTAGGTATCAGATACATTCTTAAACTTAATCATTTAGCAGATGATAAAGTTCATGCAAGATCAACTGGACCTTACACTATGGTTACACAACAACCACTTGGTGGAAAAGCTCAATTTGGAGGACAAAGATTTGGAGAAATGGAAGTATGGGCACTTGAAGCACATGCAGTTCCAAATGTATTACATGAGATGCTTACAATTAAATCAGATGATGTAGTTGGTAGAGCATTAGCATACAAATCAATTATCCAAGGAAAACCAATTGAACCACCAAATATTCCTGAATCATTCAAGGTGTTAACAGCAGAGCTTAGATCATTAGGATTAAATCTAGATACAGTTGGTGCAATAGTAGTTAATAAAGATTTAGAAGCTGAAGTTGAAGAAGGAGTTGTATCAGGAGAAACAGAGAAAGAAGAAGTAGTTATCACAGAAGAAGATACCTCTGAGAATTCAGAGATGGAGATAAAAGAATCTATTATTGATCTAGATAAATAGTTATTAACTAAATTAATTAATAAACCAAAATGATTAAAGACTTTAAAGCACTAAAACTAACACTAGCATCTCCTGACGATATACTTGCTTGGTCTAAAGGAGAAGTAAAGAAAGCTGAAACCATCAACTACAGAACTATGAGAGCTGAAATGGACGGCTTAATGTGTGAGAAAATATTTGGACCTACTAAGAACTACGAATGTTTCTGTGGTAAGTACAAAAAGGTTAGATACAAGGGTATTATTTGTGATAGATGTGGAGTTGAGGTAACAAATAAAAGAGTAAGAAGAGAAAGAATGGGACACATTGAGTTAGCATCTCCTGTTGTTCATATATGGTATTCATTTGGAGTACCTAATAAGCTATCTATGATTCTTGATATTCCTCACAAAAAACTCGAAGCAGTAATATATTTTGCTAGCTTTTTAGTAGTTGATGTAGATTATGAGAAAAAGGACGCATGTATTAAAAAACTAAATGATGATCTTGAGGATAAAATAAAGGATTTAGGTAAAGAATTAAAATCCGAGATTGATAATGAAGAAAAGATGTATAAAGGGGAACTTGAAGAAGCAAAGAAAAGACTTAAAAAAGATAAGTCAGCGGAACTACAACTTGAGAAACTTAAAGGAGATAATAACAAAAAGCTTGCAATGATAAGAGAGACAATTGCAGCTAAGGAAATGAAACTTAAAGAAGAATTTAAGTTAATGGAAGATTTAGCAGAAGGAACATCTGTTGGTGAAACAATTACTCAAGAAGATCATGATAAATTAGTTGAAAATGATTTAAAATTCTTCTCAGTTCAAATGGGAGCTGATGCAATTAAAACTCTTCTTGAAAAAGTAGATTTAGTAAAAGAAGTTAAGTTACTAGAGAAAGAAAAAGAAAAAACAAGATCAGTTGCTAAACTTAAGAAGATTGTTCAAAGACATAGAATGTTAAAATCAATGATCCAATCAGGTGTAAAACCAGGATGGCTCATTGTTAAACATCTTCCAGTTATTCCAGCAGATCTTAGACCTATTATTCAACTTGCTGGAGGTAGATTTGCAACTTCAGATTTAAATGATCTATACAGAAGAGTAATTAACAGAAATAATAGACTTAAGAAGTTAATGGATTTAGGTGCTCCTGAGATTATCTTAAGAAATGAAAAAAGAATGTTACAAGAGGCAGTAGATGCACTCTTGGATAATAATCATAGATTTGGAAACCCAGTATTAAACTCAAGAAATCAACCATACAAATCTCTTTCAGATATGCTAAGAGGTAAGCAAGGTAGATTTAGACAAAACTTACTTGGTAAACGTGTTGACTACTCAGGTAGAGCTGTTATTGTTGCAGGACCTGATTTAACTGCATTTGAATGTGGTTTACCACAAGTCATTGCATTAGAGTTATTCAAACCATTTATCATAAGAGAGATTATTGGACGAGGTTATGCATCTAATATTAAGGCCGCTAAAACCTTCTTTGATGAGAAATCACCAGAAGTTTACGATATTCTTGAGGAGGTTATTAAAGAGCGACCTGTTCTTTTGAATAGAGCTCCAACTCTTCACAAACAAGGTATTCAAGCTTTCTATCCAGTACTTACTGAAGGAAATGCAATTAGAATTAATCCATTAGTATGTAAAGGATTTAATGCTGACTTTGATGGAGATCAAATGGCTGTACATGTACCACTATCTGAAGAAGCAATTAAAGAGGCAAAAGAGAGAATGATGCCTGATTCAAATGTTCTTCTTATGGCTGATGCATCTCCAGTTGTTAATGCAGCTAAAGATATTATTGTAGGTTGTTACTACTTAACAAGAATTGATGAAAAGACAGAAGAAGTAAAAAACTATTCTTCAAGTGATGAAATATTAAAAGAATATGCACTTGGACTTGTAAAACATGATCAAAAGATAAAAGTATTATTAAATGGTGAATTTTTAGAAACTACTGTTGGTAGAATAATTATTAACAGTAAGCTTCCAGAAGATTATGCATTTGTTAATAGTCAATTTGATTCAGGAAAGATATCAGCAGTTGTTAGTGATATTTTCACTAAGTATGGTGCTAGAAAATCAATCGAAGTCTTAGATAGTTTTAAAACATTAGGATTTGAATATCTAACAAAATCTGGTATGTCTATCTCAATTGATGACTATATTATCTCTCCACTTAGAGAAGGATTAGTTGAAGAAGCAAACAAGAAAGAAGAGACACTAAATGAGCAGTTTATGGGTGGTATGATCACACAAGCTGAGAAATCAAAGTTATCTCAAGATATTTGGATGGACACTACGAATAAAGTTGTTGATGTAACGCTTAAGGAGTACACAATAGATAATCCAATTATTTTCTTTGATAAATCTGGAGGTTTGCCATCTAAAGATCCACTTAGACAATCAGCTGCTATTAGAGGTTTGATTCTTGATGCTCAAGGACATGTTGTACCACTTCCTTTGAAATCAAACTACAAGATTGGTATGAATACATTTGAATATTTTGTTGCAGCAAAGGGAACTAGAAAAGGTCTTGCTGATACTGCACTTAAAACATCAGAATCAGGATACTTAACAAGAAAGCTTTGTGATGTTGCACAAGATATGATTACTAGAATTTCTGATTGTCATACAGAACATGGTACTTATCTTCTAAGAAGTTCAAATAGAAGATTAACATTTGATAAGAGAATTACAGGAAGAGTTCCTTCAGAAGATTTGATGAGTTCAGATGGAAAAGAAGTACTAGCTAAAATGAATGAGATGATTACTGTAGATACTGCAAGAAAGATTGAAGCTGATAAAGAGATTACAAAGATAAAGGTAAGATCAGCACTAACTTGTGAAGCAGAAAATGGAGTATGTTGCATGTGTTATGGATCAAATCTTTCTACTCAAGCTATGGTAGAAAAGGGTCTAGCAGTCGGAATTATTGCAGGACAAGCTATGGGACAAGCAGCAACTCAGCTTACACTTAACACAAAGCATTTAGCAGCTAAAGTTGGAACTGATATTACTCAAGGTTTACCTAGAGTTGAAGAATTGTTTGAAGCTAGAACACCTAAATCTAAAGCACTTATCGCTCAAATAGATGGAAAAGTTAAGATTATTGAGGATAAGGAAACTGGTATTAAAAGCATTAGAATTAGTGAAACAGAGAAGATAGAGAAGAAGTATACAATGCAAAAAGGTGATGAACTTAAATTTGCAAGAGCAAAGAAAGTCAAAAAAGGTGACATTATCGTTATTAAAGAGGATAAATCTGAACTTAAAGCTCCAATTGATGGAGATGTAAGTAAGGATGGAGATCTAATCATATTCAAAGGTACAAGAAATCTTGAAGTTGAACATGAATTAGAAAAAGAAGCAATTATAACTATTGCCGATGGAGATAATGTTCTTGCAGGTACTCAATTAACAGATGGTTCAGTAGATCCAAAAGAACTTATGTTATTCGGAGCTTTAGAGAAATCTCAACAATATGTTATTGATAGTATCCAAGAGGTTTACGGTATCCAAGGTATTGCACTTGATGATAGACATGTTGAAATCGTTGTAAGAAAGATGAGTGATTATGTTCGAATTGTAGATGAAGGAGAATCAGATCTATTACAAGGTGATATTCTTCCTTATTCAGTTGTTAGAACTATTAACAAAGGTCTAAAAGATAGAGGTAGAGGAACATCTAAGTTTATTAGAGAATTCTTAGGAATCACATCAGCATCTATTAAGACACCTAGTTTCTTATCTGCTGCATCATTCCAAGAGCAAGTAAGAGTATTAAGTGAAGCAGCTTTAATGGGTAAAGTTGATGATCTAAAAGGACTTAAAGAGAATGTCATCATTGGTAGACCAGTACCACTTGGTACTAAGAATGTAGAGATGTAATAAAAATATATATTATTAGATTAATATGTCGCCAGAAAATGCTGGATTATATACAATTAGTAAAGTGATTACTTTAGAGGAAGTAGCAGATATTGGTAGTAGGTATGTAGATGGAAGTGGAACATTTGTTGAAATTAGGTTTATTGAGACTGTAATATAAATTGTGTAAACGGTAAACTAACTAAATTAAATACTGTTA
>JBAXKR010000030.1:0-9607 GCA_037135235.1 bacterium
AAGATGGAGCTAATGCAATAAGCTCAGGAACTAATGCTGTTAGCATATTCCCTACTGGTAAGTGGACGGTGCCTTCCAATCTTGAATCAGACCCAATTGTTTCAGATATTACTACAAAGAAAGCTAAGATATCTTGGGGAACTGATAGAGGGAGTGATTCTAAGATTGCACTTGGAACAAAAAGTGGAGAATACAATCAAGAAGAATTCTCAAATTCAAATATGGTTACAAATCATGTAATTAACCTTTCTAACCTATCTCCATCCACAACATATTACTATATCGCAAAGTGGACTGATGAAGATGGTAATACAGGGCAATCGGTAGAGAAGAACTTTACGACAGAACAAGCTCCTATTGTGAAAGGAGTAATTGTAAGAAGTGTTGGGCTTAATGATGTGTATCTACAGTTTACTGTAAAAGGCGCTAGTAAGGTTAAGATATATTATGGGAAATCTACTTCATTTGGTGGAGCTTTGGAGATCGCAACATCAGAAAGTGAAACAACATATACCTCAATTATTAGTTCTCTTGAAGATGGAACAAAGTACTATTACAAAGTAAACTCATTTGATTTAGAAGGAAGTGAGTATGATGGAACAATACTTGATTTCAAAACACTTCCAAAACCATCTGTTAGTGGAATTAAGATTCAACAAATTAAAAATACAGCTGATACTACTATTGTTGTTAGTTGGAATAGTAATACTGATATATCATCAATATTAAGTTACTATCCTGAAGATAATCCTAAAGATGTTAAGAATAGTGTTGATTTAACACTAATTAACGGTGCTCATAAGCTAGCACTTAGCTCACTATTACCAGATAAGCTGTACGTTTTGACAGTTAGGGGAAGAGATAGGATTGGAAATGAAGCAGTAAGTGAGAATATTAGATTTACTACTGCAACTGATACAAGACCACCTGTAATTACTGATACAGTGGTTGAGTCGTTTCCAGTGGATACTTCTTCTAATAGTTCTAAAAAAGCTCAAGTAGTAATATCTTGGAATACTGATGAACTATCAACATCATCTGTTGAGTATGGAGAAGGGTATTCTGATACATATCAATTAAAATCAACTACTGACTTCACACTTTCCTATAACCATGCGGTTGTTATATCTGGACTTGAACCATCTAAGGTATATCATTTTAGAGCTATATCGAAGGATAAGGCAGAGAATGCAGCATATTCTCCAAATATGGTATCCATTACTCTTAAGTCTTCACAAGATGCAACTGAGCTTATACTTGGGAGTTTAAGGAATCTGTTTAATTTCTAAAATATTAATTGGGAGATTTCATTCCCTCAATTAAGCCGAATTGAAGGGATTAAATCCTCTAATTAGGTAAAATTAGCTAAATTCACCCAAATATGCCAATTACGGTGAGACAGGTTCACTGTAATTTGACAATTACGGTGAGGGGAGCTACAATATATTATGCTAATACCTCGTATTTATCAAAACTTAGGTGAATATCTTAAGAATGAAAAAGTTCTTATTATCTATGGCCCAAGAAGAGTTGGAAAATCAACTCTACTAAAGCAATATCTTTCTAGTTATAATCTAAAATATCGTTTGGTTTCTGGGGATGATATACAAGTACAAAATGTTTTGAGTTCGCAGGATACAGAAAAAATCTCTAGTTATGTTCAAGGATTATCTCTCTTCGCAATTGATGAAGCTCAGATGGTTCCAAATATAGGCTTAGGTTTAAAAATGCTAGTGGATAATAATCCCAATATATCTGTTATCGCTACTGGGTCATCTTCCTTTGATCTTCAAAATAAAGTGGGGGAACCTCTTACAGGTAGAAAGCGAACTTTATGCCTATACCCAATCTCACAACTTGAATTGAAAACGTTATATTCTCCATTTGAATTAAAACAACAATTAGAAAAAAGATTAATCTTCGGATCTTATCCAGAAGTTCTAACAGCCTTATCCGATAATGATAGACAATTAGTATTAACTGAAATAGTTAATTCATACTTACTTAAGGATATATTGGAATTAGAGAATGTTAAAGGATCAAAAGTTCTTGTTGATCTCTTGAGGTTAGTTGCATTTCAGGTGGGAAGTGAAGTTTCTATCTCTGAGTTAGCTGATTCACTTGATTTGGATAAGAATACAGTAGCAAGATATTTAAATTTATTTGAAAAATCATTTGTTCTATATAACCTGAGAGGGTTTAGTAGAAACATGAGGAAAGAAGTAACAAAGAAAAGTAAATATTTCTTTTATGATAATGGTATTAGAAATGCATTAATTGCTAATTTTAACAGCTTAGAAATTAGAGATGATGTAGGTAAATTATGGGAAAACTTCCTTGTTATTGAAAGACTTAAAAAACAAGCATATAGCTCAATGCTTAGTAATAACTATTTTTGGAGGACATGGGATCAAAGTGAAGTTGATTTTGTTGAAGAAAGGGAAGGGAAGGTTTTTGCATATGAATTTAAATATTCTTCAAAGAAAACAGCATCATTGCCAATTGATTTTAAAGACAATTATCCAAACTCCGAATTCAAGGTAATTAATCCTGAAAATTATTTAGAATTTGTTGGTTAAGTCTCTTTTCACTCTTCTTGGTATAATTTACCATACTAATGTTTACTTGATTTATATTCCTCTTGTATTTCAATTACTTGAAAGTAACTTGTATATGCTCTTGTTTCGCCATAAATAGGGGTATTATCTAAATTATGGAAGAACACCCCTCCTCCCATTTGGGAATCAAATATCAAATTGTTATCTTTCTCAACTATTTCTTCACATTTTTCAAAATCTGAAACTCTCATTATGTATTTTAAAGGAACATCTGAGAACTTAACACAAGGTGATGAACTACTTATTCTAGTTATTGATTTTAAAACATACAGAATATTACCTTCTTGTTTATCCAAACCAGAAGTGTAATTAAATAATATAAGTAGGATTAATATGGTTGGAATAGATAATATTGCTAGAAGAATAATTAAACTTTTTCTCATGATATTATTTTAAAAGATATTCACTTGATAAAAATGTAACAGAGATAAAATGCATAAGTAACATGAATACCTCTTTGCTCTGATATAATTAACTATGGCAATATATGCTTTAAACAAAATAGATAAGAACTTAGAAGATCTTGTATTTGAGATAGTAAAAAACACACCTAAAGACAAAAAGGTTCTTAGTAAACTTATCAAGAAATATTCTGAAGGTAAGAAGGGGACGATCTCTCGTTCTGAAGTAGTAATGACATATAGAAAACTATGTGATGAAGGTAAGTTAAAATCAGATAACAAGATTCTCGAGCTTATCCAAATGAAGCCCACAAGAACTCAAAGTGGAGTTGTTCCTGTGACAGTATTAACTCGTCCTTTTGAATGTCCAGGTCAGTGTATATTTTGTCCTACAGATATTAGAATGCCTAAAAGTTATCTTAAAGATGAACCAGGTGCACAAAGAGCATTAAACAATAGCTTTGATCCATTTCTTCAAGTGTACAATCGTATTCGTGCATTTGAAAATATGGGACATACTACAGATAAGATTGAACTATTAGTTCTTGGAGGTACTTGGTCATTCTATCCTAAGGATTATCAAGTGTGGTTTGTAAAGAGATGTTTTGATGCAATGAATACTCTAAGGTCTAAAGGAATTATGACTCTAGATGATCTAGATGAAAAAGATTTAGATCCAACACTTAAAACTACAAACAAAAATTCAGTTAGAGGACTTCCATATATGCCTAGTGATAGGGATCAACACTTAGATAAACTATATGAAGAGTTAGAAATAGCTCAAGTATTAAATTCAAAATCTAAACATAGAAATGTTGGACTCGTTTTAGAGACAAGACCAGATTGGATTACAGAAACAGAAGTAATTCATTTAAGAAGATTAGGTGCAACAAAGATTCAAATTGGAATTCAAAGTTTGGATGATGAAATATTGAAATTAAACAAAAGAGGACATGGTGTAAAAGAAACTAAAGATGCAATTAAATATTTAAGACTTGCTGGATTTAAAATACATGCTCATTGGATGCCAAATCTTCTTGGAGCAACACTTGAATCTGACTCAGAAGATTTCAAAAAACTATTCACAAAAGAAATATCTCCAGATGAATTAAAAATATATCCAACTTCTATTATTGAAACTGCAGAACTTTACCAAATATTCAAAAGAGGAGAGTTCAATCCGTACACTACAGCTGATCTTGTAGATCTTCTTGCCAAATGTGTTCCTCATACTCCAAGATATGTTCGTATTAGTAGACTTATTCGAGATATCCCATCTGATGATATTGTTGAAGGGAATAAGAATACAAATCTTAGAGAAGTGATAGAAAAGAAAGTTCTAGATGCAGGGCATAAACTAAACGATATTAGATATAGGGAAATAAAAGTAAGAAGTGTAGAAGAAAAAGAATTAAAAATGAACACACTTGTTTACGACACAGGATACTCTACAGAATATTTTATTAGTTTCGATACAATTAAGGATGACAAGATAGCAGGATTTCTAAGACTTACACTTCCATACAAAAAGTATACTAAAAATCACTATATAACCTCTCTAAATGAATCTGCACTCATAAGAGAGGTGCATGTCTACGGTCGAGCAAATGAAATAGGTCAAGAAGCCTTTAAAACTTCTCAACATATTGGACTTGGTACAAAATTATTACTTGAAGCAGAAAGAATTGTGAAGGAAGAAAACAAAAAAGAAAATATTTTCAAAAAAATTTCAGTTATCTCTGCAATAGGAACAAGAGAGTATTACAAAACAAAAGGATTTTCTATTGATGGAATGTATATGAGTAAGGGAATATAGATAACAATTAGGTTTTACTTTAGTAGATATTTATCTAAAGTTATTTTTGAGTGCATTGGTAAGGTATCGCTTAATATATCACTTTGATTTTTAACAATAAATGATATTTTAGATTCTACTGATTGATATTTTACAATATCCTCTTTTGCAATATTATCCCTGAATTTAACTTCAATGAGTTCATTTTGTCTGTTATCAAAGTCGACCTCAACACCATTTATCTCATTGTAGAAAATATCAGAGTATTCTTTAGAGAATGATTTTCGTCTTAATTTTAGATATACCGCATTTTCAGCAAGTAATCCAATTTTGGGTGAGAGTGATCTTAAATTTAAAACCCCAGTATCATTAAAGTAGTATTTTGGGACCGATGATTTTGAGATTCTATTGGATTTGCTTTTTCTGTAAAGTGGGTAAATTAAATAAACATCCTGGAGGTATTTCAGATAAAACCTTGCAGTATCATCATTTACTTTTAAATCCTTAGCAATATTTTGATTACTAACTGGATTTGTAACTTTATCAGCTAAATAGTCTAATAGATCCTTTAGAAAGGATGGATTCCTTATTCCATATTGAGATATTAGATCTCGATAAAGTGTTGACTCAATTATGTTTGAAAGTGCTTGTTTATCTTTTGTTAATACATATTCTGGATATCCACCTGTTTGTAGATATTCAGTAACCAATTCAGTATTTTTTAATTGTTGTTTGAACAATTTTTGATTTGTAAACTCCAGATATTCTTTAAAGCTTAAGCCAAGTACTTCATGTAATATGAACCTTCCTGTTAATTTCGATGTTTCAGAACGAAGTATTAAACTTGAAGATCCAGTTATATATATTTTAATATTAGAGTTGTCATATAGGTATTTAATTCCTCTTTGCCAATCAGGCATGTCTTGTACTTCGTCGAGGAATAGGTAAACAGTTTCTTTTGAAGCAACATTGAAATTTGCTCGTACAAAGTTAACAATATCCTCTGGAACAACTTGCTTACTTACCCTAGCATCTGTAACAAAATATACAATATTGTGTCTATTAATACCTGAATTTAATAGGTGATTAATAATATTCTTCATGATTGATGTTTTCCCAACTCTTCTTGCTCCAATAAATACATCTATTATTTTAGAATTATTTGTTATCAAATTTTTAAAGCTTGATCGAGGTATGACGTCATATCGATAATCTGTGTTATCCCACCAAGGATTTAATTCATTGAGAGTTATTTTTAGTTCTTCATTTGTGTCCATAGCCAATATACTATCATAATTATTCCGCCGTTACAATGGCGGAATAATTAACTCGCCGTTATAACGGCGAATGAAGTTAGAATTAATGGAAGAAGCTTAAAAGAAGCCACTATCTTAGGTTTAGCTAAAACTGAAGTGATAGATTTCCTTACTTTTAGCTAATATGCATAACTATGTTTTTATCAAAATATATCCATATTTCTCAAAAAACTCTCTTAAATCTTCAATTGTTTTACTACTCAAATTACCTCCTGCAATAATACTTTCTTCTGTCACATCGGTAAGACAATAGTCAGGCATTTTAAAATTGTTTTTTTCTTCTTCTGATTTAAATTCAAAATCTACAAGAACTAATCCTTTTAATTTATCTTCAAATATATCTATTTCAGCTCCATTATATAGATATCTTTTCTTAATGATTTTATATGCCTCAACTTTTGTAAGTACTTCAAATTCTTCTTTAGAAAGTATAATTGTATGCTCAGTTTGGGCAGATGGATCATTGTTAATTAAAACTTTTTTAGTTATTTCATATTTATCATTTCTTTTTCTAAATCTTGGTCCATTAATTCCTTTTCCATATTTAGGATATATATCTGTAATCTCTACACATTCGTAATTAGAAATATCTTCCGGAATATATTTTGCAAGATATGTTTTCTCGTATTCTATTGTTTTCATTCTTTCTCTCTCAGATATGTTTCAGCTTCCATTGCTGACATACATCCAGCACCAGATGCTACTATAGCTTGTCTGTATCTATGGTCTTCAACATCTCCGCAAACATAGATTCCTTCTTTACTTGTTTTAATCTTTCCATCTATTGGTTTAATATATCCTTTTTCATCTATGTCAATTTGTCCTTCGAATACTTTAGACATTGGTTCGTAACCAACAGCTAAGAATATTCCATTAACCTCAAGTTCACTATCTTCATTTGTCTTATTATTATGTAATTTCACTCCAGTAAATCTTAAACTATCGAGGTAGGATGGATGTTCAAGTGGAAGAGGAATACTAGACATATATTCTTTTACTTCGCTGTTCCAATGAACTGTTATCTTTGCATTTTCTAGAACTTTCTTTTGCATAACTTGGCTTGCTCTAAAAGTGTCTTTTCTATGTAATATATGAACTTCACTTGCAAATCTAGTTAAGAATAGTGAGTCTTCCATCGCAGTATCTCCACCTCCAACAACTGCAACTTTTTTTCCTTTATAGAAAGCAGCATCACATGTAGCACAAGTTGAAATACCTCTTCCAACCATAGTCATTTCATTTGGAAGCCCTAACCACTTAGCCTTTGCACCTGTTGCAATGATCACAGAGTCTGCAGTGTATTCATCTTCATCTACAAATATCTTGTATGGCATTTGAGAGAAATCGACTTTAGTTACTGATCTAAATAAAATTTCTGCTCCAAACTTTTGTGCTTGTTTCATCATATCCATCATAAGCTTAGGGCCAAGAACGCCTTCTGGAAAACCCGGAAAGTTTTCAACAGTAGTTGTTAGCATTAATTGTCCACCATACTTTTCACCACCAAAAACAAGTGGAGATAAATCTGCTCTTGCTGTATATATTGCAGCAGTGAGTCCGGCAGGGCCAGAACCAATGATTGCAACTTTAGTATGTTTCATGATTTAAATTATGAGAAGTAATTAAGAGAAGTATATCAGATTTTAAAGAAGCTCTTTTCTATATTCATAAACCATTTCGTTTACGAATATTTCTGGTTCTGATTTCTTTTGTAGGAAGTTAATAATTCTTGGTGCAAGCATCTTAACTCCTTTCCAAATATTAACCATGTAGTTTCTCTCTCTTACCATTGAAAGTTTTTTATAGTTTCTAATTTTCTCTCCAGGATTTTCTTTGTTAATGTAATGATTTGTAAGAGAGTAGGCGAATATCTCATCTAATATATCTGCGTTATTACTATACAGAGTGTTTTTGTTGATCTTTTTCAAGAATTTTCTAGTTCTTTTATTTGGATGTCTTGCAAAGTATTCTCTAAGTCTTCCAACTTTATGGAAGAGTTCATGCATAAGTACCGACATTATTTCTCTTTCCCTTATTCTTCCTGGTAATTCAACGATTATTCCATAACCATTAGCACCTGCTTGGTATGCATATTTGTCAAAAGATGGAGTTAAGAATATTTGTATCTCTTTATACTTCTTCTTCTTAGGAGAAATTATTACCAAAGAATTAATATTGTATTTCTTCATTTTAAACTTACTTTCTATCTTTGGAATATATTTACTTATTTGAGCTTGCTTTCGAAATAGATATTCAGATAATAGTTTTCCACTTCTAGACTTTTTGTTTTCAAAGTGTTCAATAGCTTTCCAAATCTTTCTATGTTTAGTTCCTCTGTATCCATTAAATGCCCAGTTAAGTAGTTCTGACTCTTTGTTCCATCCTAATTTCTTTCTGTAAGTGGAATATCCCAAAAGAAGTTCTTTATCTTCCTGACTTAAATAGAATCTTTTTTTGAACCAAGTATAGTTATGATCATCTACATGTTCATCCCACTTAGATATGGAATCTATTACATGGAATAGTGATGTGTTGTAGTTTGATTTAATAATATATTTCATAATATACTTTTAGTTATTCTTTTGTGTAAGTGTTAATGTATTTCTCCAGTTATTCTTTAAAGGATCCTCACCACCTGCATTAAATGGATTACATCTTATGATTCTAAATGCACCTGAGATACTTCCTTTAATTAATCCAAACTTTTCAATTGCCTCATATGTATATTCACTACAAGAAGGGTAGTATATACAAACTCTCCCTAACTTATGGTTTGTTTTCTTTGCCCAAAAAGAATGATCCATTGAAAACAAGAATTGATAAATTCTTATCATTGCTAATCCAGCTTTTTTAGGTAGTGATATGATAAATTTAAACATGTTGCAATTATATCTCTTCAAACCCTTATCTCAAAAGGAAAAAGACCTTAAAAGTCATAGTACCTAAGAACCGTAGTTAATACTAAACTACGGTAGTTAATAACCTTGATTTATGCAATATATTGGTCTAAGATATCTTTAATACTTAATATACAAAGTATATGAATCATGTAGCTATAATGGCGAAAAAGAGCGGATTCATTGAGAAAATTTTAAATGGAACTAAAACTATCGAGTCAAGGTGGTATAAGCATAGGGTAAAACCATGGGATTCTATAGAAAAAGGGGAGAAAGTGTACTTTAAATATCAAGGAAGTAAGGTTATAGCTTCAGCTAATGTTTCTAAAGTACTCCAGTTCTCTGATCTAACTGAATATAAATCAAAGGAAATATTAAATGAATATGGAGCTGGTATTGGATTATTTCTAGATGATTATGAATCTTGGTGTAAGGATAAAAACTACTGTGTTTTAATATTTCTAGAAAATCCATTAGAAATATCTGAACCTTTTCAGATAAACAAGAAGGGATTTGGATCTGCTTCAGCTTGGTTAAGTGTAGATGATATACAAAAGATTAGACTTACTTAGTTTTAAAT
>JBAXKR010000031.1:0-9258 GCA_037135235.1 bacterium
ACATGGGAATCTCCTGTAATTAATCTTAATTCAAATGCAATGTGGGGAATATCACCTAACTTTGTAACAAGTGAAACTCTTAATGGTAATACAGTTAGTTATGATTTTAGAACATCAGCTGATGCAAACACATGGACTTCATATACTGCAAATACAGGTACTTCACCTAACTATAATATTAACGCATTAGCTCAAAAATATATTCAAGTGAAAGCTACATTAAATAGTACAAATCAAACTACAACACCAAGTGTATCTAGTATGAGTATTCACTATGTTCAAGATACAACACCTCCAACTACAAATGCTTTGAATACAACAATGAAGAGTAATTCAACTGGAAGAGACATAACTGAAACAACAGGATGGACTAATGATTTGTCTCCATATTTCAGATGGGATTTAGGAGTAGATAATATAGGTGGATCAGGAATTAAAGGATATTGTCTATCTTTAAGTCAGACGTTAAGTGATAACCCTTCTATTCAAAAAGGACTTCTTGGAACATCTCCAATTAGTACAGTTGGATCTAACTGTCAATTCATTGTAGGAAGTAATGAAATAGATTTTAGTGATGTGGCTTTGAGAGGTAATACTTGGCTTTCAACTTCTAATAACTTGTATTACTTAAATATTAAAGCAATTGATAACACTGGAAATATTTATTCAGATAGTGAAACTTTTGAATTCTTGTATGATGATATACCTCCAACTAATGTAACATCATTTTCAGCACCTCAAAACTCATTTGCAAATGTTGATGACATATATTTTAACTGGCCAGTATCTGGTAATGGAATTGCTTCGGATTCTAACTCTCAGTTACTTGGTTATCAATACTCATTAAACAATGAGACCAATTGGACTGGAAGTGATACAAGTAGTGTTCTTGGGTTAGATTACATACCTGTTAATCATACTCAGCCATTCTTTTTAACAGTTGCTCATGATTCAACTCATATTCAAATGGGTAACAATACAATATATTTTAGAGCATTAGATAATTCTGGTAATTTGTCTACTATTAGTCGATCTTCATTAATCTCATATGGAGGAGATGCTCCTAAATTTGCTGATGGATCTAGTATTACTATTACACCAGAAGTATCTACGAGTAATAACTTTAGTGTAAGTTGGCCTGCTGCCGAAGCTTCTACTAATAGGACAGTAAAGAAATACTATTACATGATTAACACAACACCTCCTGCAACACTTAGCACAATATTAAATAGTTCAAGTATATATATTCCAACAGATAGTTTAAGTATTCCTTCTTCTGCTCTAGGTGGAGTAGTTAAAGGAACGAATACAATACATGTAGTAGCAATTGATGATCTTAATAACTATTCTGGTAGTAATGGACTATCTAAAACATTTGAACTTGATACAACTCTTCCTGATCCTGTATTAAATCTTTCTGTTTCAGATGCATCAGTTAAAAGTGCAAGCTTATGGAGAGTATCTCTAGCCTGGGAAGCACCATCATACAAAGGAACTGGTCTCTTAACATATTCGATTCAAAGATCTGAAGATAATATTACTTGGATTGATATTTCAGAAACAAATGGTAATGCTTATGTAGATACTGTACCTACATCAAAGAAATATTACTGGAGAGTTGGAACAAGTGATAATACAGATGCTTCAAAAAATACTCCAAGTTATTCATTATCAGTAAGTCTTTTACCTAAAGGATCATATACGCTTCCAGCTGAATTAGTAACTTCAATTGTAACTTCTAATGTAACTACAAGAAGAGCGACCATAAGCTGGGTAACTGCAAGAACTTCAGATAGTAGAATTGCATATGGAATTGAGACTGGGAAATATTTAGACACTGAAGTCGCTATTTCAAATCAAACAACAAAACATGTAATCCCACTTACAAATCTATTACCATCTACAACTTACTATTACAAAGCTAAGTGGATTGATGAGGATGGGAATATTGGGGAATCTGTAGAACAAACATTTGTGACTGAAGCTGCTCCAACTGTTAAAGGAGTAATAGTTAAGTATATAAATACAAATTCTGCGCAAATTCAATTCACATCAGTAGGTGCTTCAAATATTAAAGTATATTATGGTAAAACAACTAAATTTGGTGGATTACAGGAATTATCTACATCAACTAATGAATCAAAATATACCGTTATTCTTGAAGGATTAGAAGATGGCTCTCTTTATTACTACAGACTTAATCCAAATGATATTGAGGATACTGAGTATGAGGGGACTGTACTAGATTTCAAAACACTTCCTAAACCAAAAGTTAGTGATATTAAATTACAACAAGTTAAAAATACATCTGAGACAAGTCTTGTAGTTAATTGGACATCTAATACTGAGGTTAGTTCAATAATTAGCTATTACCCTGAGATTAAACCTAGTGAAACTCATGATAGTGTTAATTTAAGTTTAATAGCAGGTTCCCATAAGATGGTGTTAAGTGGATTAAAACCAGATATGCAATACAATATGGTTGTAAAAGGATTAGATAAAATTGGCAATGAAGCTAAATCCGATATTATTAAATTTACAACAGCATCTGATACAAGAGCTCCAATAATTAGTGAAATTATTGTTGAACCTATTCCTACAGAAATTTCAACTTCAGATAAATTGAAATCTCAAATATCTGTTTCATGGAATACTGATGAACCAGCAACATCAAGTGTTGAATATGGAGAAGGATCAAATGAGAATTACCAGTATAAATCGACAATTGATTACAATCTGACATACAATCATATAGTAGTGATATCAACACTTGACCCACAAAAGGTATTCCATATTAGAGCAGTTTCTAAGGATAAGGCGGACAATACTGCTTATTCAAGTAATATGGTTACAATTACAGCAAAAGCTTCAAGTGATGCTACAAATTTGATAATTAACAGCATTCGAAATCTCTTTAACTTTTAATTAATTAGGTAATTTTTTTGATATATTATTATTGATGAAAATTTTATTTCAAAACTATATCTCAGGTTTCATAGTATGGTGGTATCTTGTAAATCTTGTAGAGATTACAAAGCTACTGTATTTTTTCTGGTGGGGAATTTTAGAATCACTAAAACTTCCTGAAATGTTAACAAATCTCTTTATTCCTCTTTATCAAGATGAAACAACTCTTGGGAAAGTAATCTCTTTCTTTATTCGTCTTATCTGGATTACGATGGCATCAGTTGTAACTGTGGTAGTTTCAGTTTTTATATTTATAGTCTTTGTAATATATCTAATACTTCCTTTTCTACCTATATTTATACTGATATATAATGCTTAAAAAAATTGGATTAGTAAAAAATACAGAAATAGTAATTGATGAGTCATTTGTAAAAGAAGTGTCAGGTAAAGAAATGGGGTTTGAGTTTCTTGATAAAATATTAGGTTTTCTAGTTTGTGTATTAGGCTACATTGTACTGTTTGTAATGATTGATGGGTTTTTATCACACAGCATTTCAAAATCAAGCTTAAACATTTTTCTTAGTGTTGCAATTGTTCTTTTCATATATTCTGTCTATCTTTTTAGATCACATGACTCATTTAGCTTTGGAATGATAAGGAAAAATCTAAATAATGTCTCAATTCTGATTTCTAATTCAACTTTAAAACAATTAAATATATCGCCATATATCTCAAATGGTCTTTTAAATGAACTCGGAAGATCATCTGATATATTTGAACTATTTACTCATTTAACAAATCACTTTGATATTCGAGAGATACTACTAAGACTTAATCTTGATAAGAATGAGATTAAAGATATTAAAGACAGTAGTTTGGAAATTAAAATGTCACTAGATGAGATACTTCTAAAAGCTTTGGAGATATCAATATATATGGAAAGAGATCATATAGACAGTGTGTCTGTATATATTGCACTTTTGGAAAATGTATTTAATAGTCCGCTTGAGAAATATGGACTTAATCAAAAATATATTAATGCTTTAAAACTTTGGCTTCAAAATACTGGAAGATTACAAAGATACAGAGAGATATATTTAAGAAAGAGATCATTCAAACCAACTACTACGATTAATAGGGCATTAACATCAAGGTATTCACCTAATTTAATAAACTATTCAACTGACTTAACAGTTACAGCAATCAAAGGAAATGTAATGTTCTCACTTGCAAGAGATAAAGAAATTAATGCAGTAATTGAAAATCTTTCTAGATCAAATAAAACTGCTGTTCTACTTCTAGGGGAACCTGGTATTGGAAAGTCTACATTAATCAAAAGTATTGGTATTAGGATGGTAATAGAGCAAGTTCCAAAGGAAATAAGGGATATGAGACTTGTGTCATTTAATTTTTCAAAAGCATTTGCATTATCGAAAGGTCTAGATGACTATAAATCAATTATTCAAAACTCTCTAGAAGAAGCTGGCAAAGCTAAAAACATTATTCTAGTAATTGATGATTTTGATCAGTTCATTAATGTTCGAGCTGATTTTGTTTCTGAGATTGTCGGCTTGTTTGTTAAGGCATATGAAGAATTTAACTTAAAAGTAATAGCTACTTCAAATAGGGAAGGTTTTTCAAGATATATCTCATCTCAAAAAGCACTTGCTTCTATGTTTTCTGTTGTTGAGTTAACTGAGCCATCTGAAGAAGTATCTATTCAAGTACTTCTTGATAAGACTTTAAGTTTAGAAAAGAAATATTCACTTCAAATTTCATTTGATGCATTAGTATCTGCTGTAAAGTTTGGCTCAAGAGTAATGTATGAGAGAACAATGCCAGAAAAAGGCATTTTTATTCTTGAAAAAGCATGTTTAAAAGCTAATGCAGAAAAACATAAGGAATTAACTTCTGAGTTTGTAGAAAAAGTCATTAGTGAACAAATTGGTGTAAGAGTTGGAAAATTATCTGTCGAAGAATCAAAAGAATTAGATGATTTAGAAGCTACAATCTCCGCAAAAATTCTAGGTCAAAAAGAAGCTGTAATGGGAGTTGTTAATGCAATCAAGAGATCAAGAGCTGAGTTAACATCAAACAAAAAACCATTAGCATCTTTTCTATTCTACGGTCCTACTGGAGTTGGTAAAACAGAACTTGCTAAAACTATTGCTGATGTATTCTTTTCTGATTCTAAAAGGCTTATTAAAATCGATTTAGGTGAATATCAAGAGGATGATAATCTAGCAAGGTTAATAGGGAAAGGTGATAGTTCTAACTTTGTAGGAGGAGAACTTACAGAATTTGTTAGAAAGAATCCTTTTTCTGTTGTAATTCTTGATGAAATTGAAAAAGCAAAGCCTAGAGTATTAGATCTCTTTTTACAACTCCTTGATGAAGGATATCTTACAGATGGTGCTGGTAGAAAAGTTGTATTTACAAATACTATTATAGTAGCTACAAGTAATGTGGGTTCAAAGATAATTGCTGATTCTATTGCAAGTGGAGAAACGTATAAACAGACGGCAAAAAGAGTTGAAGCAGAGCTTCCCAATGTATTTAAAGTTGAGTTTTTAAATAGGTTTGATAAGTTAGTTATGTTTAAACCACTACTTAGAATTGATATAGAGGAGATTGCAAATCTAATCTTGAAAGAACAAATTAAAAACCTTAAAGATAAGGGAATTGATTTAATATATTCAAAGCAGTTTTTATCAGAAATTTCAGATCTTGGATACGACCCAGTTTATGGTGCAAGATCAATGAGAAGGGCAGTACAAGATAATGTTGAATCAAAAATAGCTGAGCTTATTGTAAGTGGAAAATTAAAAGCAGGTGGAAGTGTTGAGTTTAAGAGTTTAAAAGATGTTACCCTTACTTAATCAACTAATATCTATTCTTCTCCATGCACTAGTGCCTTTAGAATAATATTGATATTCATTGTTGCAACGCCAGTAACCTTATCTGCTCCACCATAGTAAATATATATGTCGTCTCCTCTAACTGTTGCGCCACAAGGAAATACTACATTGTTTACTATCCCATTTCTTTCGTAATCTTCTTCAGGTTCAAAAATTGGATCAGTTGATCTAGCTAACACTATTGTAGGATCATGAAGATCTAGAAGTACCGCCCCCACCCTATATGTCTTGTGATTTTTAGATACTCCGTGATATAGCAGTAGCCAACCTTTTTCTGTTTGAATTGGAGGTGCTGTGATACCAACTTTTGCACTATCCCATCCACCAATTCTTGGACCTAATATCTTAATACTTCTATCAATAATTTGTCCTTCAAATTCAAGTGAGTTAGCATAATCTCCACAAATATCATTACCAATTCTATGAAGTATCATATATTTCCCATTAAATGGAACTGGAAGAATACATGTATCTTTATCATCAACTCCTTGAGGTGTAATTAAAATTGGTTTTTTCCAATTAAACTTTTTTGCTAAAAAATCTTTTTCTGATATTGAAGTTACTGCAACTCTAGGTGGTCCAAGTGTATCGAATGCAGTGTAATACATATATATTGTATCTTTAATTTTGATTACTCTAGGATCTTCACAACCTGAATTTCCATCAACTATTTTTTTCATTTCAAAATCTTCTCTTGGAACATATATTGGATCTGCAAGTCTTTCATCAATTGTAAATCCATTTTTACTAGTTGCATATCCAATTGAAGAAGTATTGTCTTTTGACATTGCCCTATAGAAGATATGTGTTGTGCCTTTTATGTTAATAGCTGCAGGATTAAAAGTGGCTTTTGATTCCCATTCATGACTTCCCATAGGAGAAATTATTGGATTGCCTTTAAATCTTTTGAAATAGTAATCTTCTTTTGTTTCTGGTGATATTGAATTAATTAAATCATTTACTTTAAGTGTTGCCATACATGTGCTTGTATCAGCTGCTCCATAATATATTGATAGTGTATTCTTATCAATAATTGCTCCAGTTGGAAATACAACATTTGGAACAAAACCAGCAAGTTCATATGGTTCAGTTGGGAATAGTACTGCACCTTTAGTTCTCCCTATTATTCTAAATGGATCTTCAAGTCCTAATAATACTGCCTCTATTCCGAATACTTTATCAAAATTTTGAGGTGTAGGGTAATAGTTTTGAATGTGTGAATATATAAATAGCCAACCTTTTGATGTTTTTACAGGTACTGCTCCAACTTCAATATGATCAAACATATTTCTTTTTAGGTCTATTACATGAGTATCAATTTCGGCATACCACTTCTTCCAGAATCGTAAACTCCAAAACTCATCAATTGAGTCTGCTTGTACAACACATATTTTCACAGGAGGTCTATCTGTATGAACTGTGACTAACGCTGTAACTTTTCCCCCTATTCTTTCAGGAAAAAGTACCATAGCTTTTGCATTAAATGGTGTAACTAAATATCTCTTTGTAACTTTTTTAAAATCTTTTGATAGAGCAACTGCTACTTTTATTCCATCTGCATTGAATGGGTATTGTGATAGGGCAGTGTAGAATGTGTAATATGTTCCTTCAAAATATGTGGTTCTAGGATCTTCACAACCATATTTTTCCCAGTCTTCTTTGGGAGTAATAAATGGAGCTCTATTTTCAAAATGAATTCCATCTGAACTATTTGCATAACCAATTGTTGATATTTGAGAAGGTTTAGTAAGGGAATCTACTGAAGAAATAGCTCTGTATAGTCCATGAGTTATTTTTCCAACTTTAACTACAGACATATTGAATGCTGCAAATGCTTCCCAATAGTTCTTACTATTTGGCATAAGAACTGGGTTATGCAGATATCTTTTAACAGAGTACATTTTGATTATTATCTTAAGTTATTTTTCTTCTTTCTTTTTACAAGCTTAGGTTTATCACCATTCATTAATTTTTGCAAAAAAGTATTAAGGTTTGCTGTAGCTACACAAGTTACCATGTCCGCTCCACCATAGTAAATGAAAAGATCATCATTTTTAACTACTGCACCACAAGAATACACAACTCCAGATTTATATCCTTCATTTTCGTATTTTTCATCTGGTTCAAGAATTGGTTGAACAGATCTGTATAGAACCTTAGATGGATTTTTAAGATCAAGAAGCATTGCTCCAATTTTATATCTATTAGGATCTTTCATATCCATTGCATGATAAAGAAGTAACCAACCATAAATTGTTTTAATAGGAGATGGTCCTACACCTCTCATCTTGTTATCCCATGAATTTTTTCTTCCACCAAATGGAGGTGTGCTGTCAATAAATCTTGTACCATCTAGTTCATCTAAATTCTCAATGTATTCTATTTGTATATCAGGCGAAATGCTATGAATAACTGCATACATTCCTCCAATCTTACTTGGAAATAGTACCCAATTTTTGTTTATTTCTCCTGGTTTTGAAATATATACAGGTTTAGACCAATTCCATTTGTTTTCAACAAAGTCATGAAGAGAAATATGAGTAAGTGCAATTCTAATAGATCCCCATCCGTCAAATGCTGTATATATCATATATACTTTCCCATCAATTTCAGTAAGTCTTGGATCTTCACAACCTCCATATCCACCACCACCTGAAGAATATTCTATTTTATCAAGATCATAATCTGGTAGCACTTCTCCCTTGGTAAAGTAGCATAATTGTTTTAAGTTCTCATAAAAGCTATACCCATCATTACTCCTTGCGTATCCTAGTCTTGAAACATCATCACTTCCAACCGCCCTATATATTACATGGAACATACCTTCAGTATATATTGCTGTTGGATTAAATGTTGCTTTTGTTTCCCATGAGCTATTTATACTTGGTTCAATTATTGGGTTTCTTACATGTCTTTCTAAATATATTTCTTTTTCAATTTCTGAAAATGGATTCCTTATTGATTTAATTACTTTAGGCTTCTTTACATATTTCTTACGCGGTTTTTTGACTGTCGATTGCTTTCGAGCTATTCGCTTGATTTTTGAGTCAGTTTTTTTAAGAGTTTTTGATGCGACCATATTTATCTTCAAGTCTCACGATGTCATCTTGGTCAAACTTCCCAGTTGAGACTTCTAGAAAAGTACAATTAACATCATTTGCACTTATTTGATGTTTTTCGTTAACAGGAATATAGAATTCATCACCTTGATTTGCCAAAGTTACCTTGTCGCCAATTTTGACAACCGCTGATCCTTCAAGTATTTTCCAAAATTCAGATCTTAAATTATGGTATTGCAAACTTAAACTTTCACCTGAATTAACATGAAGTATTTTTACTTTACATATGTTTTCCTTGCTATTAATCCATGTTTCTTCTCCCCATGGACGCTTTGCAATTGATGTTGAAATTATATCCATAATACATTACATAC